>NZ_JBQIQO010000022.1:0-41537 GCF_056799795.1 Rikenella sp. | reverse complement strand
GCGTGTTGCGGGCCGCCCGGTAGGAGGCGTCCGGCCCGCGCGACCCAAAGGGTCGCAGAAGCAACAACCCATTCACCGCCCAAGGCTGCCGGGTTCGTCCTGTCGCCCATCCCCCCCGAGGCGCTCCGCGCCTGGGCGACAAGGCCGGCGGTTCAAAGAACCGCGCTACTCGCTCTTGGCCCAAAGCCCGTCAAACGGTTCAGCCCCATCCACCGCCTAAATCCAAACCCCATGCTCGGCCCAGCGCGGCGGGAAAACCGGTTGCGGTTTTCCCGCCCGAAGAACAAGCACAGCCCAACCCACGGCCCAAAGCACTGCCCCGTGTCGGCCTCACTGCGGCTCCGCTGTCGCTCCGCCGGTGCCGCTCGGCACTCGAGAAACGGGCGTATCTACTCCTAAACGTCGCCCGCGGCAATTCTGCCTAAGTTGGCCAAGTGCCAACCGGCAGAATATGCCTTCTTAAGCGGGCGGGCGACGGTGTTTCGCATTGTTCTTTATTCCGCGCGCCTTGCGCGATCATTCTATTTCAGCTCACCGCCGAAATGATTGAATCGCTTCTTTAGGCGGCGGCGCGCGTCGAGCTTTGACCCGGATGGAACTGCCCTCGGGCCGGGCAGGCCCCACGTCCCGTGGACGGGCGAAACTTCCGTTTCGCTACGGCAGCCGCGGCCCAACCCACTGTTCCGCGCGCCTGGGGAAATCTTGTCAAAACACGCAAGCGAGTTTTGACGATTTCCCTCCTAAGGCGTGGCGCGCGATTTGGTCATTGCCCCGGCTAGAACTGTTCTTTCTGTGAACAGAAAGAACCAAAGAAACTTTAGAGCGCATCCCTACGGGATGCTTTGGCCGGGTCTAACCGCATACGCAAAGCCTCCGCCTCTTGTGAATCAACACGACGACGCCAGCAATGCCTCGACACGTTCCCGCAACGACGCTTTCGTCAGCACACCGACATGCACCCCGCACCCCGAAACCCCATCCGACGATAGGAAAACCAAAGCCGGCACATTCCGAACCCGGAACCGCACCGCAATCCTTCGCTCTCGGTCGATGTCGATTTTATAGAAATCGACCCGCCCCGCATACTCCTCCGCAACCTCCTCAAGCACAGGCAACATCGTTCGACACGGCTGACACCACGGCACATAAAAATCCAAAACAACCGGCCTCTCCCCCACCGGACGATAAGTCCCATCTTCCGACGACCGAACCACCTGTTCCAAAGCCGCCTCTTTCAATTCATGCAATTCCATCATTCTGTTTCATCAGTTTATCACATTACAAACATACCGTGCAAAAAGCATACACTTTTCCCATTCTTTACAGAATAGACATATAAAAAAGAGACGGCCTCTCATCCCTCCAAACAAAGGGAAGAGAGGCTGCCTCGAAATACTATTGAGAAAGAATCGCGCCGGACTAATCGGCAATCGTCTTTCCGGTACGTTTTTCCTTGCGAGTCATCATGTCGTATGCCACCGGCGTTGCAACGAACACCGACGAGAACGTCCCGATCACCACCCCGAACATCAGCGCGAAGACGAAACCGCGAATCACCTCGCCACCGAAGATAAAGATCGCCAGCAACACCACAAACGTCGAACCCGCCGTATTGACCGTCCGAGCCAGTGTACTATTGATCGCATGGTTGATATTTTCGCGCCGCGACCGCCGCGGATAGAGATGCTGATTTTCACGAATCCGGTCGAAGATCACCACCGTGTCGTTGATCGAATACCCGATGATGGTCAGGATCGCCGCGATGAACGACTGATCGACCGTCAGGTTGAACGGCAGCAAACCGTACAACAGCGAGAAGATACCGATCGTAAGAATCGCATCGTGGAACAGGGAGACAACCCCTCCCATCCCATACTGCCAGTTCTTGAATCGGATCGCAATGTATATCCCGATGGCGATCAGCGAGAAGATCACGGCAATGAACGAATTGACCTTGATATCGTGCGCAATACTCGGCCCGACCTTCTCCGCACTGATAATCCCGTACGGATTATTGACCGTGGTCGTAAAGTCTTCGATCGAGATGTCCTGTTTATAGAGCGGTTTCAAAGCCCGGTAAATCATCTCGTTGATCTCGTTCGTCACCCCGTCCGCATCGTCCGCGTATTTGTACTGGGTCACGATCCGCATCTGCTTCTGATCCTTATTCCCATACTGCTTCACTTCCAACCCGTCGGTAAAGACCTTGTCCAGCTCAGCCCGCACTTCGTTGGCCGTCACCTGCTGGTCGAAACGCACCACATAGGCCCGTCCCCCCGAGAAATCGACGCCGTAGCTCAACCCCTTGGTCGCCAGCGAGATGATCATCACGAGAATCAGCGTCCCGGAGATAATATAAGTGTACTTCCGGCAAGCGATAAAGTCGATCTTCGCATTGCCGAGGAAGTGTTCCGTCATCCGGTTCCAGAAGCGGATGTTCCACCCCTTGTCGAGCATCGCCACGAAAATCAACCGCGTAATAAAGATCGCGCAGAAGAGCGAGGTCAAAATCCCGATAATCAACGTCGTGGCAAAGCCCTGCACCGGCCCCGTCCCGAAGATGAAGAGGACGATACCGGTAATCAATGTCGTCGCCTGTCCGTCGATAATAGCCGAATAAGCGTTCTTGAACCCATCGGCGATCGAGAGACTGAGCCCCTTACCCGAGTGCAGTTCCTCTTTGATCCGTTCGTAAATAATCACGTTGGCGTCCACCGCCATCCCCATGGTAAGGACGATCCCGGCAATCCCCGGCAAGGTCAGCACCGCACCGAACGAAACCAACACCCCGAACAAGAAGAAGAGGTTGGCAATCAGGGCGATATTGGCCACCATCCCCGCCGTCTTGTAGAAGAAGAACATATAGATGAGCACCAGCACGAACGCCAGCACGAAAGAGATCATCCCTGCATCGATCGATTCCTGTCCGAGCGACGGCCCTACGACCGCTTCCTGCACAATTTGCGCCGGAGCCGGAAGGCGTCCCGACTGCAAGATATTGGCCAAGTCCTTCGCTTCGGCAATCGTAAAGTCGCCGGTAATCTGCGAGTGCCCCCCGGCGATCTCGCCGTTCACGATCGGGCAAGAGTATACATACCCGTCCAGCACCACCGCGATATACCGTCCCACATTATCCGCCGTCAGCCGCGCCCAGGTCTTCGCCCCCGCAGCATTCATGCTCATCGAGACTTCAGCCGACGAACCGGTCTGTCCGTACTGTCCGACCGCGTCGGTAATCACGCTCCCGTCCAGCGCCGGCCGCCCGTCGTTGCTCCCCTTGATGGCATAGAGTTCGAAGACCGTCGGATTCCCTTTGATCCCCTTGATCCCCCACATGAAGCGCACGTCGCGCGGGAACATCGCCCGCACCTGCGGCATATTGAGGTAAGTGTTGACCTTCGCCGTGTCGTACGATTGCGCCAGCCCGATCACGCCCCCCTCCTGGAACGGCTGGAAGACGCTGAACAACGATGAAATTTCATTTCCCGTCGCCGCAGCAGCGATTCCGTCTTCACCCTGCGCAGCGCCTAGAGCCGACAGCACGTCGGTCGAATCCTTCGCCGCCTCATCAGCCGCTTCCGCAGCCGTTTCAGTCGCCGAAGCCGAAGCGTTCGCAGCCTTTTCCGCCGCCAGCAAACCGGCCACTTCGTTATCGGCCTGCGCCATCATCGGATAGAGCTCCTTCGCCGTATAGGTCGTCCAGAATTCGAGGCTGGCCGTCCCCTGCAAGAGTTTCCGCACCCGTTCCGGATCCTTGATCCCCGGCAGTTCGACGAGGATCCGACCGGTATTCCCGATCCGCTGGATATTGGGCTGAATCACCCCGAATCGGTCGATACGGGTCGAGAGCACGTTGAACGAGTTGGAGATCGCCGCGTCGCTCGATTCGCGCAACACGCGGATCACCTGTTCATTCGTGGACTCCGGCGTAATCTTCCCCCGCAGTTCATAGGTTCCGAAGATAGCCGCCAGCCGCCCCTCCGGCGCAATCCGCCGATAGGCGTCCGCAAACAGGGTGATGAAGTCGTCGGTGCTGCTCCGCATAGCCGTCTTGGCATCCGCCATAGCCTGAAGGAACTGCGGATCGGTACTGTGGTTAGAAAGGGCCTTGAGGACATCTTCGACCGCGATTTCGAGGGTGATGTTCATCCCCCCCTGCAAGTCGAGCCCGAGGTTGATCTCTTTCTCCTGACATTCGGCGTAGGTGTATTTCACCAGTCCGAGGTTGTACACGACCTGCGACTTCATGGAGTCGAGGTAGGCCTGTTCAACAGCCGAGTTCCCGCCGGAGACTTTGGCCGCCTCCTTGCGCACGCTCCGCGTCACGAACGAGAACGAGAGCTGGAACGCGCAGGCGATGGCCAGCATGATGGCCAAGAACTTGAGTGCGCCTTTATTCTGCATGGATCGTAAATAGTTTTATTTTGTTTTTGTTTTTTCGGGTGATATGAAGTTGCAAATATATACTTTTTTCCTGACTCGCAGCCATTTTTCGCCCCGGACGGATTCCCTCCGCCGCTATTCGACCGCCGAACGAGGCCGATCGGCCAGCCCGGCCCCGAACGCTTCGTTGGGCCGAGGGTCCATCACCAACCGCAGTTCTCCGCCGCCCATGATATCCCGATAAGTGATATAGGCCTTCGAGTAGGGCTCGCCGTTCAGCGTGGCGGACTGAATGTAGATATTCTCCGGCCCGTTGTTTTCCGCCACGACGGTAAATCGCTTATTCCCTGCAACCGGGAACGTGACCCGGTCGAAAACCGGACTCCCCAGCACGAACGCGCCGTTGGCCGGATTGGCCGGATAGAAGCCCAGCGCGTTGAAGACATACCAGGCCGACATCTGGCCGCAGTCTTCGTTCCCGCACAGCCCCTCGACCGTATCGTCGAAAAATTCGTCCAGAATCCGCCGCGCCAGCCGGGCGGTCTTCCACTGCTTCCCGAGGTAAGCATAGGCATAGATCGTCGAGTGGTTCGGTTCGTTGCCTTGGGCATACTGGCCGATCAGGCCCGAAATATCGGGCGAAGCCTCCGGCCCGCCGTTATACGGCACGGTAAACGTACTGTCCAACTTCGCTTCAACCGCCTCCGGACTGGGGAACAAGGCGAAGAGCCCTTCGAAGTCGTGCGGCACGAGCCACGTATATTGCCAGGCATTGCCCTCGCAAAAATCATCTCCCCGGTGGGTCGAGTAGTCCGGATTGAACGGTGTCCGGAACGAGCCGTCGGCCAGCCGCCCTTTCATAAAGCAGTCCGTCGAGTCGAAGTAATGGCGGTAATTTTTCGACCGCTCCATAAAATAGTCGTAATCCTTCTCTCGCCCCAACTTGCGGGCGGCCTGCGCCACGCTCCAGTCGCTGATGCAGTACTCCAGCGCCTTGGCCACCGACTCACCCTCCTCGTCGGCCGGGATGTAGCCACGCTCGCGTACCTGACGCAGCCCCCGTTCATCGAGCTGCGCATAGGCCCGGATCGCCTCATACGCTTTCTCGCGATCAAACCCCGGAATATCCTTGAGGATCGCATCCGCAATGACCTGCACCGAAGGAAATCCGACCATGCAATTCGTCTCGTTCCCCGCCAGATGCCACACCGGCACCTTCCCCTGTTGCTCATAAATCCGGATGAAGGAGTTCACGAAATCGCCCACGCGCTCCGGCGCAGTGAGGGTATAGAGCGGATTGGCCGCCCGATAGGTATCCCACAGCGAGAAAATCGTATAGATATCGGCACTCGAATCCGCATAAATCTTACCGTCGGCCCCCCTGTATTCACCCGTCACGTCGTTGAAAACAGCCGGGAAAATCGAGGCGTGATAAAGCGCGGTATAAAACGTCCGCAGGCGGGCCGTATCGGTCGTCTCGACGGACATATGGGCCAACAGGTCGTTCCACTCCCTCCGCGCCCGGGCACGGGTTTCGTCGAATCCCTGGCCGCGCGCCTCCGCCAATAAATTGGCCTTAGCGCCTGCCACACTCACCCCCGAAATCGCCACACGAGCCTCCACCGTCTCTCCTTCGGTCAACGGCCCGAAATCGAGCACGGCATATGCCTCCGGCGTCATCACCGTCCGCGCCGGTCGCCCCTCTTTAGCCGAAAACACGGTGGTATCGGCATACACAGCGATGTTTTTGAACGGTTTCGAGAACTCGGCCACAAAATAGACCCGATCATCCTCAGCCCATCCCCGCGAGAGGCGATACCCTTCAACTGTGGAGTCGTTCACGGCCCGAATCTGCAACTCCGTCGGCCAGTCCCAGCCGATGCCGTTGAAGAGATTGACGAGCACCCGCGCCGAATCCGTAGCGGGATAGGTGTATCGATGGAGGCCGACGCGCGGCGTAGCGGTCAGTTCGGCGTCGATTCCGTACCGGTCGAGCCGGGTCTTGTAATATCCCGCCTGCGCCTCCTCCCGGTCGTGCGAGTAGGTGGACAGATAGTTCTGCGCCTTCACCGGAGCGGTCAATGTCCCCGTCAGCGGCATCAGCAACACATCGCCCTTATCGCCGATCCCGGTACCACTGAGATGGGTATGGGCAAAGCCGATGACGGTGGTGTCGCTGACATGGTAGCCGGAACACCAGTCCCATCCCTGACTGATATTCGTAGGCCCGAGCTGTACGGCTCCGAACGGCACGTTGGCTCCGACAAAAACGTGCCCGTGTCCGCCGGATCCGATCCGGGGATCGACGAACTGTGCGAGATCGCGCTCCTGATCGTTCGCAGCAGTCCGGCAGCCGGCCAGCAAGGCGGCTCCCAAAACGAGGCTCCATAATCCATGGATCGAAGTTCTCATATTTTCAGTCGTTTTTTGAATATATCTCAATCATTCACAGCGGCCGGCTGACGATGGCCCCGCCCCGGGCTGCCGCCACGCGTACTCGGGCCTTTTGAACAATCTCGGCAGCCACGGGTACAGCTGGTGTTCTACGATAGATGAGACCGGCGGCATGTTCTTATACTTCCATTCGCAAAGCCTTATTCCTAACGGCGGCAGTCCTCGTGCCTTCGGTTTTCAGTTGCGTTGCCTCTCGGAATAAACGGACGCACAGCGTCTTTTAATGCCAGCCTCTACCCTAACTTGAAGCCGAGGCAGCCAGTAAAACGCCCTGCGACCCGCCCCGGGCTTCCGCCTCAGCACCTCAGGTGCGTTGAGCGACGTCGGCAACTCCGGATACAGCTGGGCCTCTGCGATCAACGACATAAAAGGCGTCTACCTGAGCTTCAACACGATAGGACTCATTCCCAACTACACGACAGACCGCGCCCACGGTTTTCAGTTGCGTTGCCTCTCGGAATAAACGGGAAAGGGAGTCGCGGTGGGCAAGGGGCCGGAGACCCTAACTGACTTAACTTTGGCGGCCGGAGCCAGCGGAGGCAAAACGAACTCAGCGAGTTGGGCCCTACGCCGGGGTGGCGCCGGCCCGAGCGCCCCTTTGGGTCGCATAAGCAACGCCTTTTCCTAGCGAGTTCGGGCTGCGCGCTCCGGGGGTGGGCCGAAGGCCCAGCGCGCAAGCCCGGCGGTTCTACAAACCGCGCTACTCGCTCTCAGCCTACAACTGTTCGCCGTCAGCGGTGAATGCAACGAGCTCCGTCGAGTTGCAGTCCGCCGCATGGGGTGGCGGCGGACTGCGCGACTCAAAGAGCCGCAAAAGCTCGGCCCAAAGCAAGCCCCAACTCACCGCCCAAATCTCAGCCCCATGCTCAGCCCAAAGAACAGCACGGCCCAAAGTTCGCCCCAATTCTCCGCCCCGTGTCCGCCTCACTGCGGCTCCGCTTTCGCTCCGCCACTTTTTCGCGCGCCTTTAACTACAGGAGGGTACTGCGCTCGGGCCGCGCGGGCCCCACGTCCCGTGGACGGGCAAAACTTCGTTTTGCTGCGGCAGCCTCTACCCCCATTCTTCGCCCGCGCGACGCCGCGCGGGCCCGCAACGGGCAAGTGGCAGCTCCCCCCAACCTACGCACAGCACAAAAGCCCTACCGCTCCTTCCGGACAATATCACGGAGCGGAATCGCCTGAAAAGCCATCTGAGCCACACTGCTCTCGTACAAAATTCCCACCGTCCGAGGATCGATCATCGTCAGGCAAGAATACCCCCAACCCGGCTCCTCATCCAACAACAACTGGTTCTCCGGCAGCCACGTCGCCCCTCCGTCCAAGCTCGCCTTGATCGTAATCTTCGCTCTCGTCTGCGTCGTATCCGGATTCGAAAACAGCAGCAAATCCCGCCCCAACTCATTCTCCGCCGCCGGCACCCGGATCAGGCTCGCCATACAGACCGGCTCACGCAAAGCACTGCGCGAAGTCGCATGCTCCTCCCACGTCCGACCCATATCGCGCGTCACGCAGATCGCCCGGCTATCGCCCCCGTTCCGCCGCATGTTCAGCATCAATACCCCCGGTTCAATTTCTACCACCTGTGCTTCCGTAGTGTTGGTGAACGCCGGCGCACCGATCGTCCACGTCCGTCCGTTGTCGCGACTCCAAACCACCGACGCGAACGGCATATGCGTCGAATCCGTCCACTGAATCGGGAAGACCAGCGTACTGTCCTGCATCACGATCCCGCGCCCCGGCCCCTGGAGAATCAAATGCCACGTCGGATCCTTGATCTGCGCCGTGATATTGACCGGTTCCGACCACGTCCGCCCGTCATCGTCGCTGTGCACCAGCAACACCTGCCCCGTCTGCTCCTCCGGCGTCATCGCATTGTTGTGCGACGCCCACCAGCCGCGTCCGCCGCCCATCCCGTGGTTCCACAACGCCATCACCCACGTCCGCCCCCGCAAAGGGTCCACCAGAATCGAAGGGTCGCCCACCCCGTTCTGCGACCGGGGCAACGAACCGTACGCAGTCAAATCCATCACCCGCCGCATCGGCTCCCACGTCCGTCCCCCGTCCGTACTCCGGCTCAGCCCCACCTGCACATCCTCCTGCAAATCGATATTGTTGTGATTCCGCACGTCATACACCCCGAGCAACGTCCCTTCGGCCGTCGTCGCCAGCCCCGGAATCCGATAGGTATGCACCCCGTCGTCCCCCGTCGTCCGCACCGCCAGCGCCAACCGATGTCCGTCCGCCCGCCGCGTGCGGGTAATCCTCCCCTGCGCACTCCCGTTGAAAAGCACCTCTTTGACCTGCGGTTCGAACTTGAAAGTCAGCGGCGTATCCTTCGCCACCGCCAGACTGACATAAAAGTAATTCGTCCACGGGAAAAGCCGCTGATCGAAACGCAAAGTCACCGTCCCATCCCGTTGCGCCGCCACCGTCGTATCCTGAGCCAGCAGCATGGCATAAGCCGGATGGTCGTAAACCGTCTGTCCCCCGCCATACTCCGCTATGCCGTGCGCCAGCCCCGACGACGCCGTGCGCGAGCCGAGCATCGACGTGGTTCCGGTGTAAAAGACCCGCACCGCCTCGATATACGGCAAGTCCTTTTCCGGAAACTCGATCGTCACGCCGCTCATATAGAGACTGTCGATCGTCGGCGTCACCCGCAGGTCGAAAATAATATTATTGGCACGCCCGACAACCACCGGAATGGTCGGTTCGTGAACGAAAACCGTCTGGGCCTGAGCCGAACGCCAGCCCGCCGCACCGATGACCGGCAGGAGGAACAAAAGAAACTTTTTCATCGTTTGAATTGGGAAGTATGCGTGTCAAAAAAAAATTCAGTCTTTCAGGTCGAACTCGAACATGCCCTGTCCGCGCAACACGTCGAGATAAGCCCGCGAAAAGCGGAGGTTGTCCGCCGTCGTATACCGCCGTTCGGTGAAAATCCGCGCCAGATTCGGCAACTCATTCTCCGCCAGCAGTCGCGCCGTCTCCTCCGACGCCTCCCGCGCCGCCCACACCTCGTCGATCCACTCCGGCGTATAGTCCCGATAGGTATCCCGATGCACGACCGCCTCCAGCGGCAGCCGGTCGGTCAGCTCCGGCAGCGGCTCCGCCGGATACCCCACCGCTACCGTCGCCACCGGCACCACCCCGCGCGGCAAGTGCAGGATCCGCACGATATCCGCCGCATTATAAGTCGTCGTCCCGAGATAACAAATCCCCAACCCGTTAGCCTCCGCCTCTAACGAGAAGTTCTGCGAAGCCAGCAGCGCGTCGATCGCGCCGTTCACAAACCATTGCAGGTTGTCGTACCCCGGCTCCGCTCCGCGCTGCCGGCACCACATCGAAAAGCGGTGCACATCGGCGCAGAAAGTCACCAACGCCCCCGCTCCGGTCGCCGCCGGCTGGTTGAAATGGCACGGCCCGAGCTCTCCGAAAACCGGCGAACCGGCCGACGTCACCACGATACTGTAGAGTTGCATGTTTCCGACCGTCGACGCCCGCGCCGCGGCAGCCAGCAATTCGGTCATCAGCGAATCGGGAATCGGTCGCCCCGGCTGGAAATTCCGGACACTGCGATGGTTCGCTATTTCTGGTATCATATCATACGCTGTTTCGAAAATTTCAAACTTCCGGCACCGGAGCAGCCCCTCCTGTGCCCATTGTACAAATATAGGATTTAAATGCGTATCCGCCAAGCCACCCCCAACGCTCGCCCGCGTCCGCAAAGATCCGTCACCCGGGGAAACACATAAAAAGCTATATTTGCCGATATGAAAAACGTGCGATTCGCCAAATACCAGGGCGCAGGGAACGACTTCATCCTGCTCGACGCCCGACACGACGCCCCCGCCCTGACCCGTCCGGAGATACGCGCCCTCTGCGAGCGGCGGTTCGGCATCGGCGCCGACGGCCTGATGACCCTCGAAAACAGCGCGACACCCGGCTACGACTTCCGGATGCGCTACTACAACGCCGACGGCGGCGAATCCACCATGTGCGGCAACGGCGGGCGGTGTATCGTCCGCTTCGCCGACCACCTCGGCATCGGCGGCCGCGTCAAACGGTTCGACAGCAGCGACGGCATCCACACGGCCGAACTGCTCGACGACCGCCTCGTCCGGTTGCAGATGATCGACACCGGAGCGCCGGAAAAGCTGGCCGACGGTCGTTCGTGGTTCCTCTTCACCGGCTCGCCGCACTACGTCGAATTCACCGACCGGCTGGACGGACTCGACGTGGAGCGGCTCGGCGCAACGATCCGGCGGCGGGCCGACTTCGAATCCATCGGCGGCACGAACGTCAATTTCGTGGAGGTGGCGGGCGAGGGACGGATCCGGGTGCGCACCTTCGAACGCGGCGTGGAGGCCGAGACCTGGGCCTGCGGCACCGGCGTGACGGCTGCGGCACTCGTGACGCATGCCGTCCGGCAACCGGCGTGTTTCGACTTCACCGTCGAGACGCGCGGCGGAGTACTGAGGGTGACCTTTGCCGAGACCACAACCGGAACCTTCTCCGACATCCGACTCACCGGGCCGGCGGAACGCGTTTTCGAAGGAGAAATCGAAATTTAACCGACCATAAAAATCGAACGGACATGGAAAAATTCGTCATCGCCGACGGCACACCGGTACGCTATGCCGACGCCGGGAAAGGGACGCAAGTCGTCGTGTTGCTGCACGGCTATTTGGAATCGATCGAAGTTTGGGACGACTTCGCCGGCGAGCTGGGCAGGGAGTACCGCGTGATTCGGGTCGATCTGCCGGGCCACGGCTTTTCGGAGTGGGGTGGCCGCGACGTGATCGACATCGACTACATGGCCGACACCGTATCGGCCGTGTTGAGGGTCGCCGGGGTGGAAAAATGCACGGTCGTAGGCCATTCGATGGGTGGTTACGTCGCGCTGGCGCTCGCTGCGAACCACCCGGAACAGGTGGAGGGGCTGGTGCTGTTCCACTCCTCGCCGAACGCCGACACACCCGAAAAAGCGGCCAACCGGCAGCGCGAAATCGAGTTGATCGAAGCGGGTAAAAAAGAGATGCTGGCGCGCGTCAATCCCGGCAAAGGCTTTGCGGAGGCCAACCTGAAACGGTGCTCCGAGGCGATCGAAGAGCTCTCGGAACAGGTGATGATGACGGAAGACGCCGCGATCGCGGCCGTGCTGCGAGGGATGTCGCGGCGGCGGGATCGCAACGACGAGATGCGCCGGTTCGGCATCCCCGAACTGATGATTTTCGGTCGGGGCGACAACTACATTCCGGTGGTGGCTGCCGAAGCGATGGCCGCGGCACAGCCACAGGCACGCGTGGCCTGGCTCGAACGGTCGGGGCACATGGGATTCATCGAACAGCCGTCCGAATCGCTGTCGATTCTGAAAGAATTTCTGACGACCGTCGCCCAAGGAGGCAAATAAGCGAGGATCGTTACCCGTTTTTGAATACCTTTGTCCACTGAAGACAAACCATTTAACACGATCATTTATGAACCATCGCATTGCACGGACAGCGCTCTTCGCAGCAGCTGTCGCTTGTGGCTGGATGACCGCCTGCGGCCCCAAAACGGCACAAACCGAAACCGTAAACGGTCGGGTCTTGGACGCCTCGATGAACACCGTCACCATACGGACCGAAGCCGGAGACACCCTGACCATCAGCACGCTGGGCGCCGATCCGGCCAAGGTACAGGGGGTACTGGTCGACGACTCCGTCAGCCTGACCTGCCGGACGATCGAAGTACAGGGCCACAACGCGCTCGAAGCGCAGGAATTGAACGTCACGGCCCACTCGCCTTACTTCTATATCCAAGGCCAGTGGGTAGAACCGAATCCGATCGATTCGACCGCGGTGCAGGGATTCGCGCTGAACGAAGACGGAACTGCCGCTTCGATCGGGATGGCGACATTGCAGATCACCGGCTGGAACCTGACGGCTCCGAAGACCCTGATCCTGACCGGCGAAAGCATCGGGAACGGCCAAACCCTTCCGATGTGCGACACCCTGACCGTTCTGCGGCTCGACGCCGACTCGCTCGTGCTGGGACACGGGAACGGACATGTCGCCTGGCGGCTCGGGCGGCAGAAATAGCGTCGGCCCGTTTCGACTCTCGGCATCGGTCTCGCCGGAACGAATCCGGCGAGACCGATCCATTTTTAGCCCCCCGGATCGCCGAAAAATCGCTATCTTTACCCCCGATTATGGACGACTATTTTCAAGGGATCGCATTTCTCCCGTTCGACCCGCAACTGCTTTGGATTCTCGCCGCACTCATCGGGCTGCTGATCATTTCAGCCTTGGTGTCCGGCTCCGAAACCGCTTTTTTCTCGCTCTCGCCGAACGACATCCACGAACTCGAAGAGTCGGACGGCTCGCAGGCACAAGCCGCCCTCCGGCTGCTCGACGACAAAGACCGTCTCCTCTCCACCATCCTGATTACCAATAATCTGGTCAATATCGGCGCCATCCTCGCCGCCAACGCCCTGATCGACGGTATGGTGGTATTCGGCGGGGCGACCGCACTGGAATTCATCGTCAAGGTGATTATCGTCACCTTCCTGCTCCTGCTTTTCGGCGAGATCATGCCCAAAATTTTCGCCGCCTACAACAGCCTCTCATTCGCCCAGCGGATGAGCGTTCCGCTCCTGTCGCTCCAGCGTCTGTTCCGGCCCCTGTCGGCCATTCTGATTCGCACCGGAGGCGTGATTACCCGGGCGCTGGCCCGGAAACAGAGCAACCTCTCGGTGACCGACCTGACCGACGCCATCGAGATTGCCGAAACCGACTCCGAAGACGACAAAAAGATGCTGACCGGCATCGTCCGGTTCGCCGCGACCGAAGTCGATCAAATCATGAAACCGCGCATCGACGTCAGAGCGCTGGAGATCGGCGCGACCTTCGCCGACGTGAAACAAACGGTGGTCGAGAGCGGATTCTCGCGCATTCCCGTCTACCACGAAAACCTCGACGACATCCGCGGGATTCTCTACGTCAAAGACCTGCTGCCCCATCTGGGAGCCGACGCCGACTTCAACTGGCAACAGCTGCTCCGGCCGGCCTACTTCGTGCCCGAACATAAAAAGATCAACGACCTGCTTGAAGATTTCCAGAAGCGGAAAATCCACATTGCCGTCGTCGTGGACGAATACGGCGGGACGCTCGGGATCGCCTCGCTGGAAGACATTCTGGAGGAGATCGTCGGCGAGATTGCCGACGAATCGGACACCGAAGACGACTTCTTCCGCCAGATCGACGACCACCGGTACATCTTTGAAGGACGTACCCATCTGGGCGATTTTCTCCGCGTGCTGGAACTGCCCGACGGGCTGCTGGACGGAGCGCGGGGCGACGCAGACACCCTGGCGGGATTGATGCTGGAAATTCGCGGCGAATTTTTCTGCGAAGGGGAGAGCGTACAGGAGGGAGATATCGAATTCAAGGCCTTGCGCGTCGAGAACCGACGCATTACCGAAGTGGAAGTCACTTTTCTGCAACCCGACGAGGCGACGGACGGGAACCATGACGACACGAACGAAGAGAAAGAGTAGCCGAACGCTCTCGATTCCGATCGACGGAACGGAACTTTCGGTGTGGCTGGCGCCTTTGGAGGCCTTCACAGAGGCGGAACTCTTGGAGCGGGCGCAGCTGACGGACGCAGAACAGGCCGTATTCGAAACCTTTCCGGAAACGACCGGTCGCTCCGGCGGACAGCGGCGACACGAGTGGCTCGGAACGCGGATGCTGGTCTGCGAAGAGCTGGGCGGACGAATCTCATACACGCCCCAAGGGCGACCCCGGCTGGTGTCGCCATCGACAAAACAGGACATCTCTATCTCACACACAACCGGCTGGGCAGCCGTAGCGGCTTCGACCGCAGGGCAGTGCGGCATCGACATCGAACGGATTGACCGGGATGCGAGCCGGGCAGCAGCTCGCATCGCTGCGCCGGGCGAATTGGCGGCAGCAGCCCGCATCTTTCCCTCCCGACCGGCCTTGTGGCTCTGGTGCGCCAAAGAGGCGGCCTACAAGGCGGCAGGAGGGCCCGAGACGGATTTCGCCCGCGATATTCGACTCGAATCGCCGAGTGTGGCACAACCTTTGATAATGACAGTGGAGACGGTTCGCGTGATCCTTGCCTCCTTCGTTTACGAAGAGTTACTCGGAGTCTGCGGGCTGGTCGAATAGATAACTTTATCGTAAACCTATAAAAATTTTACAGTTATGAAAAAGTACGCAATTCTCTCCATGGCAGCAGCCGCAGCGATGATCGCCAGCGTATCGACCGCTTCCGCACAAAAAACGTTCACCTGGGGGCCTAAGGCCGGGATGACCGTGTCGAACATGAGCCACACGGACATGAACGCCAAAGTCGGATTCACAGCCGGTATCTTCACCGAGTATCGTGTCGACTGGTTCGGTCTTTCGGGCGAAGTGCTCTATTCGCGACAAGGCGTAACTAACAAAGAGACGATCGACGGTACGAAAATCAAAACGCGCCTCAAGAGCGACTACCTGAACGTGCCGGTGCTGGCCAACTTCTATGTGACCCAGAACCTTGCCCTGAAGACGGGGGTTCAGGCCGGCTTCTGCCTCGGCGCAAGCTCGATCACCAAGATCGACGGCACTAAAACGAAAGACGGAGTCAAAAATGCCTTCCACACGGCTGAAGTAGCCATTCCGGTCGGTATTTCTTACGACTTCGGGCCGATCGTGCTGGATGCCCGGTACAATTTCGGGGTAAGCCACGCGTTGAAAGCCGGCAACTCTCGGAACAACGTCTTCCAGCTGACGGCCGGGGTTCGCTTCTAATTCAATCATGACTAAAACCGGAGGGAAGCGACACATTGAAGTGTCGCTTCCCTCTCTTTTTTATAGTTTGGATAAAGACGGATAGCTCCGGAGCAGAAACAGTCTATTGAGAATGCGGGGGCTGAATCCCTTTCCGCCCCGGGCTACCGCGACAATGGCCCTACGGGACTATTTGGAGAGATCATAATAGACGTCGGAGACGATGGTTACATCTGGTCTTCCACGGTCAGCGGTACCGATGTAATACACCTTCTATTTGACACAACCCTGCTCAACCCTTGCGATACGTATTTCCGCGCCCACGGTTTTCAGTTGCGTTGCCTCTCGGAATAAACGCGCCCAAAGGGCGTTTTAATGGCAGTCTCTACCCTAAGACAAAAGCCCTGTGGGCGCGCCCCGGGCTTCCGCAATCCAACTTCGGGCGTACCGGGCGGTGTCGGTAACGATGGTTATAGCTGGTCAACGGCAGTCAATGGCATTCGAGGGCGGTTCTTGTGGCTCCATTCGCAAGCTCTCGACCCCAGCAACACGAACTACCGCGCTCAAGATTTTCAGTTGCGTTGTCTCTCGGAATAAACGGGCTGCACGTTTACGGGAAGCAAGGGGCTGGAACTATTTTTAGGCGCCTCTACATGTAGCCCCATTGGGGCGGCCGGAACCAGCGGAGGAGCCTAAGTCTACAAAAGTGCAATTACCTTAGCGGGTTGAAGCCTGCGAGGCCCAAAACGAGCTTCACGAATTGCGGGCCTCCGCTGCGGGAGGCTTCGACCCGCGCGACCCAAAGGGTCGCAGGAGCTCGGCCAAGAGTTCAGCCTAACTCACAGCCTAAATCTTTCGGGTTCGGCCTTGTCATCCAAACGGGTTGAAGCCTGCGGGGCCTAAAACGAGCATCGCGAGTTGCGGGCCGCCGCGGCGGGAGCTTCGGCCCGCGCGGCTCTACGAGCCGCAGGAGCTTGACCCAAAACAAGCCCCAACCCACCGCCCAAAGCTCGTCCCATTCTTTCGGGTTCGGCCTGTCGCCCACTCCCCCGAGGCGCTCCGCGCCTGGGCGACAAGGCCGGCGACCCTTGGGGGCGCATAAGCACCGCTCCATCATGGGAAATTCGCCGCCAGCGGTGAGTGCAACAAGCTCCGACGAATTGCAGCCCGCCGCATGAAATGGCGGCGAACTGCGCGACTCTGCAAGTCGCAAAAGCTCAGCCCAAAGCAAAGCCCAAATCCAAGCCCCATTCTCGGCCCAGCGCGGCGGGAAAACCGTAACCGGTTTTCCCGCCCGAAGAACGAGCACGCCCCAGTTCTCCGCCCCGCGTCCGCCTCACTGCGGCTCCGCTTTCGCTCCGCCGCGGGCGACGGATTTCGCGCGTAGTTCTTTATTCGCGCACCTTGTGCGATTCATTCTATTTCGGCTCGCCGTCGAAATAGCTGAATCGCTTCTTGAGGCGGGGCGTGCGTTTGTCCTATAGGAGAGGACTGCCCTTACGCCGGGCGAGCGGTGCCTTCCGGCACTCGGAGTGGGCAGCCTCGGCCCAATTCCTCGCCCCGTTCTCTGTCCGCGCGCTGGCGGAAATCTTGTTAGAACAATGGTGAATTGTTCTAACAAGATTTCCTACTCCAGCGGTCGCGCGCGGTCGAGCTTTGAGCCGGATGAAACTGCCCTCAGGCCGAGCAGACCCCACGTCCCGTGGACGGGAAATGCTGACGCATTTCAACTGCCAGCCTCTACCCCCGTCTTTGTTCGCGCCCCTCCACCCAGCTATTTCCGCAACTGAATCCGTTCCAAACCTCCCGATTGCGCCTCCAGACGCCGTACCTGAGCCGTTCCATCCTCCTCCGCCGACCACGCCTCGGCATACGCCAGCCCTGCTCCCACCAACTCGCCTCCCTCATCCACATAACCATACCGCCCCTCGCGCCACACCACCGCAAAACCATGATCGAACTCCCCCATCCCTTCATATTCCAATGACACAACCACCCGCCCCGTACGATCCAGACACCCGTGCCGCCCTCCCCGATCGACATAGGCATACCGAGAACCATCCCACGATAAATCGTCATACACCGCCTCGATCACCACCTCCCCCTCCCGGTCGATCAGTCCCATCCTCATCCCCTCGCCCACCGCCGCCCGCACCGCGACCGGAGCACGCCCCTCGCTGAAATCGTCCGCCCACAGATAGTGAGCCTCCACCACCGTGCTCCCCTCCTCGTCCAGAAAGCCGAACCGACCGTTCCGCACCACCAGCCGCCGCCCCTCGCACAACCGCCCCTCCGTAAGTTCATCGCACGCAACCGGACAATCCGCCGGATCCGAGACCGGGCGCCACGCCACCGGATAATAAGTCCCCGTTCCGTCATGCCGAAAAACATAAATCTCATCCTCCAGCAACTCGCCGTACCGCCCCGCTCCGGCATACCCCGCCGTCGTCGTAAAACAAGTCAATTCAACCGGTCGCCCCTCCCGCACGACCCGAAAAGTCACCCGACCCGTCCCCACCGTGTAATCCGGTTCGCCCGCCCGATCCGTCACCGCCGCAATCCCCGCCAGCGTAGCGAAACGGCCCGTCGGATTGACCACCGCTTCGAGGTAGTCGATCGTCGAAGGAAATAGAAATTTCTCTTTGTCGTTCATACCAACAAATCGGAAGTTGCCGTGCCGATATTCATCATCCGCACGAGGTCAGTCATATTCGCCCGATAAGCCATTCCGCGCACCGCCATCCCCTCGCCGCCCGTCTCACGTCCCGTCAGCCACGCGATCTCGTCGCGATACAAATCCGGCATCGGGCTCGAAATATCGAAAAGCAGCCGCGCATACCGTTCCTCAGGCAACTCCTCCGCCACAGCCGGAAAGAGTACCGGTTCCGCCTCGGCTGCTGAGATATGCACATTCATCAACAAAACCGAACCGTCCATTGTCCCCAGCGAACGCAGCCGTTGGGCCGCTGCCGCCACCTCGCGCGCCGTACCGTCGGTCGCCTCGCCGTCGGTGATGTGAATGACCGTGGGCGGATAACAAGGCCTCCCTTTGTGCCTGTCACACCACTGTTTCAGCAACTTATAGACCTCTCCGAAAGCCGCGACCATCGGCGTATTCCACTCCGAAGCCGGTTGTACCCACACCCGTTCACGCACCACGGTAGCCACCTGCCGTCCATCGGGCAACGTCCGGAGCCGCTGCACGTCGCGCGTAGCGACCGGATTGTCGGCCAGCTCTTCGGGCCGCAAAAAGTATCGTTCGCCCACTGTCGGAAGCAGCGACCGCACCTCCGATCCGGAATACCCCATCACCGCCAGATCGTAATAAGGCTGATATCCGCCGTCGCGTCGCGTGCGGGCAATCAGCTCCGCCAACAGCGCGTTGATAGCCGTCGCCACCGCTTCGGCTTTGGTCACCGTCCGACCGTTCCATCGGGTAGGTTCGGACATCGAGCCGGACTGATCGACCAGCAGCACAACAGCCGTGGGACACTCTTGCGTAATGCGAGCCAAATAACTCATCGAACAAAAAAATAAGAGACGAATGGTTCCGACAAATATACTCTTTTTTGTCGGCAACCATCGCCTCTCAACCACGCAAAATCGATTGATTAAATGAAGATTAGAGACTCATCCAATCGTCGAATTAATGACTTTTATCATTGAAAAACATTTTGTTTCATCACCGAAATTCGCCCACTCGCCTCCGCGATTCTCGCCCGCGAGATACGCCCTTCGCAGACTGCCTGAAAAATCAGTTCAATGGTCCGAGCGGTCAAATCCGGTTCGAAAACCGGGCCGTTATTTCCGACAATTATCATATCCACCCCCGCATTGACCGCCCGTTCGACCGCCCCGCCCAAGGTATAATGTTCCGTAATCGCCCCCATATTCAGGTCGTCGGTAATCACCAAACCGCGATACCCCAGCTCGCCGCGCAACACGTCGGTCACCCACCGCCGCGACAACGAAGCCGGCAAGGTATCCACCCCACGATGCACCAAATGACCGACCATCACGAAATCGGCATAGCCGTCTTCGCCGATCAACGCACGATAAGGGGCCAACTCCCGCTCCCGTTCCCACGTCCGCGTGATATCGACAAGCCCCAGATGGCTGTCGGCGTGCGAACTGCCGTGGCCCGGAAAGTGTTTGAGGGATGTCCGCACCCCCTGCCTGTGCAAAGCATCGATCCAGATCCGCGCATGGGCGACCACCTTCTCCGGATCGGCCGAGAAGCTCCGCTCCACAGCCCCGACAATCGGACAAGCCGGATTGACGTTCACATCCACGCAAGGGGCGAAATCGACATTAATCCCCGCCTGCCGACAGCTTTCGGCCGTCCGTTCCGCCCACAGCCGAGTCGTATCCGGCCGATCGACCCGCCCCTGATAAGCCGCCGAAACGCTCTTCGGAAAACCGTATGCCTGCTTCAGACGGTTCACCCGTCCGCCCTCCTGGTCGATCGCGATGAAAAGTTCGGGATGCCCCGCCTCGGCCGCCAGCCGTTGCAGGTCGGCGCTCAGCTGTTGCAACTGTTCCGGCGAACGCACGTTGCGCCGATTGACAGCCGACGGCACGTCTCGGTCGAAATAGATCACACCGCCGATCCCCAGCCGCTGCACGGCATCAGCCACCTTATCGGTGACGGTAAATCCGCGAAAACCGGCGATAATCATTTGGCCGATCTGCCGCCTCAGGAGGCTGTCTTCCGCCTGCCGGGCCCGAGCTTCGCCCAATCCGAAAAGCGAGAGCAAAGCACTAAAAAATAGAGCAATCGAGGTTCTCATGCCGACGGTTCGAGTTTGAATCGGATCCGGAGCCGCCCGCTCTCCGGATCATAATCGGTGGAAATAATGCGCAATGGACTAATTTCAGCCGTATTGGCCACGTGTTCGCCGATGCAGAGGCAACGGTCGCAATCTCCGACCCGGACAACACGCAGTTCAGCAACCTCAGTGGCTTCGACAGGCAGATGCGACAAGTCGAACTCGGCCGCAGCCGCAGCACGGGAGACCGTCTCGAATGTCACCTCCAGACGCTTGGCAATCTGCTCGTTGACAGCCTGTTCAACAGCATCAGTCTCTTCCGGCGTGAGATTCCGCCCGACGTTCCGGAAATCGAAATCGACTTTCGATTTTTTCCGTTCCAGATGGGTGGTGACGGGTCGCCCGCACCCGAACATCCGCCCGATGGTACCGCTCAGGAGGTGTTCGGCGGTGTGCATTTCGCGGGGATATACTTTTTCACTCATACTAATTTTCGAAATTTATCGAGGGGGGGAGGAGATAAGGGGATGCAATGAAGAAGAGTGCTTCAGTTTTCAAGTGTCGATCGGTCTCGCCCCGGGCTTCCGCGACGCAGGCGATTACGGAATATGGGGCGATCCGATGCTCGTCGGAAATCATGGTTCCAATTGGTCTGTCAACGCCATGACAACTTCCGGTATCTTTTTAAACTTTTTCGCCTTACATTTAAACCCCAACGGAACTACACATCGGGCTACCGGTCTTCAGTTACGTTGCCTCTCGGAATAAACAGAAGCACGGCGTCTTTTAATGGCCGCCTCGGCCCAAATAACCGGCAGCCTCTACCCTACTTTTGAGTTGAATCCTGCGGTTCGCAGAACCGCCCGGGCCGAAGCCACCCCACGCGTAGGCCTGCAACGTCGCGAAGCTCGTTCGGCCCACGCTGGCTTCGGCCCGTATCATTCACGCTCTTGGATGAAGTGGGCTGGACGCCCGGGAGGTACAGCATCGACGCGCAAGCAGCGTGTTGCGGGCCGCCCGTGGGCGGCGTCCGGCCCGCGCGACCCAAAGGGTCGCAAAAGCATAGCCTATTCGTCCTTGGCGCGCTATTTCGTTCTTAACCTAAGTTCGCAGCCAGCGGAGAGCAGCAGCGAGCTCCGTCAAGTTGCAAAAGCACGGCCAATTTGTTTTCGGCCGCAGCCAGCGGAGAACGAATACGAAGCGCAAGCAGAGTATTTCGGCCCGCATCCGGGGGCTGCGGGCCGACCGTTGCCACGGGGACTTAGCTATTCGCTCTCGGCCCCAAAGCTTGGCAAAAGCACGGCCCAATTCTCTGCCCCGTGTCCGCCTCACTGCGGCTCCGCTTGCGCTCCGCCGCGTTTATCGTCGCCCGCTGGGATTTCATCTCGATTTTGCTCTCGCAAAATGAGTGAAATCCCTCTTTTACGCGGGCGGGCGACGGATTTTTGCGTGAGATCGAAATTTTTCGCGCGCCTGCACGATTCATCTATATTCGGCTCACCGCCGGAAATAGCTGAATCGCTTCTTCAGGCGGGGCGCGCGTCGTCCTACGGGAGGGTACTGCGCTCGGGCCGCGCGGGCCCCACGTCCCGTGGACGGGAAATGCTGCGCATTTCCACTGGCAGCCTCGGCCCAATTCCTCGCCCCGTTCTTTGTCCGCGCGCGGATTAAGAGGCCGCCTTGCCCCCTAATCATTAAAGACGAACCCGTCCCCTCAAAAAGCGACTACTTAAATATCAGTTTGAGAATATCATTACCATTGGCCAGAATAATGATGCCGAAGACGATGATCATCCCCACCACCTGCGCCCGCTCCATAAACTTATCGCTCGGCGCACGGCCCGTAATCATCTCGTACAGGATGAAAACCATATGCCCCCCGTCCAGCATCGGAATCGGCAGGATATTCAACACCGCCAGCATAATCGAGATCAGAGCCGTAATCTGCCAGAACGACGCCCAGTCCCAATAGCCCGGAAAGATATTCCCCATCGCGATAATCCCCCCTACCGACTTATATGCCTCCGTATCCGGCGAAGCGATAAGTTTCAACTGTTTGAGATAACTTCCGATCGAAGTGAACGCCCGCCCCGTCCCGACCGGTATCGACTCCCAGAACGAGTACCGCCGCGTGCTCACCGTATAGACATCCGTCACCGAAACCGCCCCCAGCCCCACACCGATCTGTCCCGCATCGCTGACCGGCACCGCCGCCGTCATCCGTTCGCCGCCACGCAAGAACGCCACCTGAAGCGTATCTCCCTTGTGCTGCATAAACGTGTCGCGGAACTGGTCGAACCACCGCATCGGCACCCCGTCGACCGCCACCAGCGAGTCTCCCGCCGCCAGACCCGCCGCCTCAGCCCCGCTGCCCGTCGCCACGCGCCCCACCACGAACGGCGACCGCAACATAATGAACTCCTTATCCTTGAGCATCGCCTTGATGTGCTTCGGATCGATCACCACCTGCACCGGATCGCCATCGCGTTCGACAGTCACCTCGCGCGCCTCGTCCAGCAGAATCATCGCCGGCACCTGCATGTAGTTATCCACATATTCTCCCCCCACCGAAAGAATCTTGTCTCCGTTGCGGAACCCCACCTCCTGGGCCACCTCGCTGAAGGCGAAACCGTCGGTCACATCTTTCGTCTTGATATAAGAATCCCCCCAGGCATACGTAATCCCGATATAGATCCCGATCGCCAGCACGATATTCATCAGTACCCCGCCCACGATAATCAGCAGCCGCTGCCACGCCGGTTTCGACCGATATTCCCACGGTTGAGGTTCGCTTTTGAGCTGGTCGGTGTCCATCGACTCGTCCACCATCCCCGCAATTTTGCAATAGCCCCCGAACGGCACCCATCCCATCCCGTACTCCGTCTCGCCGATGCGGAACTTGAAAATCGAGAACCACGGATTGAAAAAGAGGTAGAATTTATCGACCCGTGCGTGAAAAATCTTGGCAAAAAGAAAGTGACCGAACTCGTGCACCAACACCAACAGCGAAAAGCAGACGATCACCTGACATACCTTGATGAAAACCTCCATGCGTATAGAACCTTATTTTTTCGATTATCCTTTTATGACAAATTCCGGCAGCAACTCCCGCCGGACATAATCCCTCACCCGGGCATCGCACGCCTCGTAACTTTCCAACGTCCGCACAGGCCCCTCCGGACATAAGCCCCCGCCCGAAACCGATGCCTCCAGCGCCCGCCGAACCACCTTATATATATCCGTAAACCGGATACTTCCCTCCAGAAACTCCGCCACCGCCACCTCGTTGGCCGCATTCATCACACACCCTCCCCCCTCGCCGTACCGTCCCTCCAACACCTCGTAAGCCAACCCCAAAGCCGGATATTTCTCCCCGTCCGGCGCATCGAAAGTCAGCCCACCGCACAACGCCGGTTCGAAAGCCACCGCCCCTTCCACAGACAACCGATACGGAAAAGTCAACGCATACTGGATCGGCAGCCGCATATCCGGCACCCCCAGCTGCGCCTTGAAAGCCCCGTCGTCGAACTCGACGAACGAATGCACCACCGACTGCGGATGGACCACCACGTCGATCCGATCCCCCGGCAGGTCGAACAGCCACCGCGCCTCGATCACCTCGAACCCTTTGTTCATCATCGTGGCACAATCCACCGTAATTTTCCGCCCCATCTCCCAGCACGGATGCTTCAGGGCATCCGCCGCCGTCATCCGGGACAATGCCGACAACGGAGTATCCCGAAATGCCCCGCCCGACGCAGTCAGCACCAGCCGCTTCACTGACTGTGCCGCCTCACCCACCAGACATTGGAAAATGGCCGAGTGTTCCGAATCCACCGGAATAATCGGCGCCTGACACCGTCTGGCCTCCTCCATCACCAATCCGCCCGCCACCACCAGAGTCTCCTTATTGGCCAGCGCGATCTTCTTCCCCGCCCGAATCGCCGCCAGCGTCGGCGCCAGCCCCGCAAATCCCACCATCGCCGAGACCACCGTATCCACCCCCGACGACACCACCGAAGCCGCTGCCGCCTCCGCCCCCGCATAGACCTTGATCGGCAAGTGTGCCAAAGCGGCCGAGAGCGGCTCATAATACCGTTCGTCGGCAATCACCACGGCATCGGGTTCGAACTCCTCCGCCTGCCGGGCCAGCAGTTCCCAATTCCGATGGGCAGCCAGCATCTCGACCTCGAAGAGCTCCGGCCAGGCCCGCACCACCTCCAGCGTCTGCGTCCCGATCGAGCCGGTCGACCCGAGCACCGCCAGCCGCTGACGCCGCGTCTCTTTCCTGTTATCCTCCACGGCTGCCACTTAAAATGCGATATAGTTTTCCGGATCCACCGGCGTTCCGTTGTACCACAGCTCGAAAGTCAGGTGCGGAATCTTGTTGTCGATCAGCCGGTCGGTCACCGCCACCGGCTCGCCCGCCCGGATATGCTCGCCGGTGGATTTCATCGCCTTAGCGACCTGTTTATAGACCGAGACCATATTCCCCCCGTGCTGCACCACGACGATATTCCCCGTCTCCGGATTCCAGGCATCGAGAATCACCGCGCCGTCCAACACCGCCAGCACGACCTGGTTGGGCGCCGGAGCGATCTCCACGCCGAACATCCCGTTCTTGGGCGAGAACGACCGGGTAATCACCCCCTTGACCGGCGGCAGCATCTCGAACGTCACCTCCGACCGGGATCGATTCTCGCCGCTCTCGCGCAGGCGATAAGACGACCCTTCGTCGGTCATCTCCGCACGCAACACCGAGTCGAGCCCGATGCGCGCCGAAACCGTCCCCTTCACCCCCTGTCGCCGCAACGTGTCGCCCGCATCGAGCGACAAGACCTGCCCGTCCAGAATCTTGGCCAGTCGCCCGTGATAGTTCTCCCACCGCCCCACCTCGGCGGAGAGGGAGTCGAGTTTCATGATGTTAGCGATCAGCGCCTCGCGCGATTTGCTCCCGGGATAACCCGGAATCAGGTCGAGCACCGGCGTATAGGCCACGGTGGCCAGCACGGCGAAAAACAGGACGAGCAGCAGCGCCACCGCCGCGAGCACCAGACTGATGCGGCTGATGAAAACGTGCCAAATCTCGCGTCCGGTTCGGACGTTCCGCAGCGAAAGTTTGTTCCGCTCGCGCAGATAGCCGACGATATCTTTGAGTTTCATAGACGAGTTTAAGCGTAGTGCAAAGATAGGCTTTTTCCATCGATTCCGGGCGACCGGTTTTTCGTTTGTTTTGTACATTACGGAGCTGGCCGCTCGTCCGCAGCTCCGGTCGGCCGAAATCCGAAAACGATTTGCAATCGGGCGGATGGATAATTAAGAGGAAATAGTATATTTGTAGCAACAACCCGAAAGGATCAAATTTGTCAAAAGATATGAAACCCACACTTTTAGTACTTGCAGCCGGCATGGGCTCCCGCTACGGATCGCTCAAACAGATGGACGGCATCGGGCCGAACAAGGAGGCGATCATCGACTACTCTGTGTACGACGCCATCCGGGCGGGCTTCGGGAAGGTCGTTTTCGTCATCCGCAGCAGCTTCGGAGCTGAGTTCAAGGAAGTTTTCAGCGCGGAACGGTTCGGAGGAAAGATTCAGGTGGAATATGTATTTCAGGAGCTGAACTCAGGTTTGCCGGTGGGATACGCCGTGCCGGAGGGCCGCGAAAAGCCTTGGGGGACAAACCACGCTCTGATGATGGGCGGAGCGGTGATCGGCGAGCCGTTCGCGGTGATCAACGCCGACGACTTCTACGGACAGGACGCGATCGCACAGATGGGGGCCTATCTGGCGGCTCTGCCGGAGGGTTCGGAGGGTGAATACGCGATGGTGGGATACGAGGTGTGCAAAACGTTGTCGGAAAACGGGACGGTGTCACGCGGGGTGTGCACGATCGACGGGAAGGGGTATCTGGAATCTATCGTGGAACGGACGAAAATCGTGCGACAGCCACTCGACGAAGGGGGAAATATCGTCTACATCGACGACGACGGCTCGCGGCATCCGCTGGCGGAAAATACGCCGGTTTCAATGAACCTGTTCGGCTTCACGCCGGACTATTTCCGGCATTCGACGGAATTTTTCCGCAAATTCCTCGATGACGCTCTGCAATCGGGGAATCTGAAGGCGGAGTTCTTCATCCCGCTGCTGGTGAACAAACTGGTGTCGGAACGGGTGGCGAAGTTGAAGGTGTTGCACACGACGAGCGACTGGTTCGGGGTGACGTACAAAGAGGATCGGCCGGCGACGGTACAGCGGGTGCTCGATTTGATCGAGGCGGGGGTCTATCCGCGGAATTTGTGGGGTAAATAATCGTTTCGCTCTTTGTGTAGGAGGGTACTGTTCTTTTTAACTTCGCTCCGCTCGTTTTCCTCCTCGCCGCTCGGCAATTTGCAAACTATGTTTGCATTGCTCTCGCTGGCAGCGTCGGTTGTGAACAAAGAGAACCAGAAAAACTTCAGAGCGCATCCCTGCGGGATGCTCTGGCCGTGTCTGCCCGATTGGTTGGGCTGGATTTTCGGCGGGCGCGCTAATAATGGGCGAGAACCCCACGCGCGCCACGCCTGAAAATCACAGTCCAACGAACAAGGCGGAGAGAACCCGTGGTCGTCCCACCGGGACGACCTCTGCAAAAGTCTTTTGGGTACCTTTTCTTCAGAACCGAGTAGCGTACCGAGAGCAGAGACCGCTTGCGAGATTTGCCGAGGTAGCACGAGGAAGACGAAGTCAAAAGGTACGGTTCCAGCCGGGGCAAAGAACAGAAAAGCATATACAGAATGAACGAGATTACACAACAGGTATGGGGTTTCACCCCGGCCTCGGCAGACGGCGAGGGAGGCGGAGAGCCCGTGGTGCTTTATACGATGACCAACGGCAACGGAGCGAGCGTGCAGCTCACCAATTACGGAGCCGCCATCGTGGGGATCACCGTGCCCGACCGGGAGGGACAGATGGCCGACGTCACATTGGGATATGACAAATGGCAATCTTACGTCGCCGACGGCCCTGCCATGGGGAAGAGCGTCGGACGGTACGCCAACCGGATCGCCAAAGGAACATTTACACTGGAGGATAAGACCTATAAATTGGCTGTCAACAACGGGCCGAACCACCTGCACGGCGGGCCGACCGGATTTGCCAACAGATTGTGGGAAGGGCGGGTCGAAGGGAACCGGGTTGTGTTCGGCTACCACTCCGCAGACGGCGAAGAGGGGTACCCCGGGGATTTGTACGTCGAAGCATGTTATGACTGGGACGACGACAACCGACTGGAGATCACCTACTACGCCAAGGTTGAAGGGAAGGCTACGATTGTAAACCTCACCAACCACGTCTATTTCAACCTCAACGGACACGACAAAGGCTCCATAGTGAACCATGAGCTTATGCTGCATGCCTCGCGCTACCTGCCGACGGACGACACAGCCATTCCGCTGCCGGCAGGGCAGGCACCGGCGCAGGTCGAGGGAACACCGATGGATTTCCGGACGCCTCATGCGATCGGGGAACGGATCGACGAGCCGTTTCAGCAGTTGATCTGGGGGAAAGGATACGACCACTGCTGGGTGATCGATCCCGGCTTGGCGGATGGAAAAAAAACAGTGGCGGAACTCTATTCGCCGGATTCGGGACGGTTCGTCGAAGTGGCTACGACACAACCGGGGATACAGATCTACACCGGGAACTGGCTCGCGGGTTCGCCGGAATCGAAAACCACAGGCCATTTTTATGCAGACCGGGACGGGGTCGCCATGGAATGCCAGGCCTTTCCCGACTCGCCTAATCGGGAAGACTTCCCGAGCGTAGTCTTAAAATCCGGAGAAACTTATGAACAGCATATCGTCTACCGCTTCGGAACGAAATAACTGAAACTCAAAAATAAACCCAAACAAATCGTTATGACGAACAATCAACAAACACAAATCAACTACACGGGGCCGTTCATTACGATGGTCTTTCTGTTCTTCATCGTCGGTTTCCTCACCGTCGTGAACCAGCAGTTCCAGAGCCCGTTGCAGAGCGCCCTGCTCAGCAACGTGGGCGGCATTCAGAACACCCTGGCCGTGATGGTCACCTTCGCCTGGTTCCTCTCCTACCCCCTCACCGGAGGGATCGGAGCCCGGCTCGTCAACAAGCACGGGTATAAGAACACCATGGTGCGGGCCTTGATGGTGGTGGCTGCCGGCTGCGCGATTTTCGAAGCATCGGTGCTGCTTCAGAAGTATTCGAACGGCGCGTCGATCGTTTTCGGCGAATCTTCGATTCCGTACGCCTACTTCCTCTTCCTGATCGGCGCATATGTCGTGGGAGCCGGGGTTACGATTATGCAGGTGGTGATTAATCCGTATTTGATCGCTTGTAATGTCAAGGGAACCAGCGACGTGCAGCGGCAGAACATCGGGGGCGCTTCCAACTCGATCGGGACTACCCTCGCACCGTTCTTCGTCGGCGGGATCATCTTCGGCGGAGTGGCCGCTGCGGATATCAAACTCGACAGCCTGATCGTACCGTTCCTTGCATTCATCGTGGTGATTCTTGCCGTCGCTTTCCTGATTACGAAACTCCAATTGCCGAACATCGCGAATACCACCGCCGAAGGGGGAGAAAAGCTCGAACGCAGCATCTGGTCATTCCGCCATCTGGTACTCGGGGTCGTAGCGATCTTCATTTACGTCGGAGTCGAAGTTTGCGTGGGAGCGAACCTCGTGATGCACGCCAACTCGGATGCGAGCTGGATCGAACTGGCAGCGACGATGGGTTCGCTCTATTGGGGTGGAATGCTCGTCGGGCGGCTCATCGGGTCGGCCCTGAGCAAAGTGCCGGCACGCACGCAGTTGATCGTAACTTCCGTTGCGGCAGGCTTGCTCGTGATCGGAGGGATGCTGACCGATTGCCTGTGGCTGCTTGTGGCTGTCGGCCTGTTCCACTCGGTAATGTGGCCGTCGACCTTCGCACTGGCGGTCAAAGGGCTGGGCAAATACACCTCGGCAGGTTCGGGGGCATTGATGATCGGCGTGCTGGGCGGCGGCGTACTGCCGCTGTTGCAGGGGATGATTGCCGACGCGACCGGATCGTGGGCGGCTACCTGGATCATCGTCATTCTCGGCGAAGCCTACCTGCTCTACTACGCTTTGCTCGGGAGCCGGATTCGGAAACAGGACATGATCGCGGAATAACCCTTATACGAGAGTTATAGCTATGGATATCACCAAAGTACGCGAAAAATTCAAAGAGTTATACGGCACCTCGGGTGCCGTATACACCTCTCCCGGACGGGTCAACCTCATCGGAGAACACACCGACTACAACGGCGGTTTCGTGCTCCCGGGGGCGGTGGACAAAGGGATGGTCGCCGAAATCATCTTCAACGGGACGGACAAAGTGCGGGCTTATGCTTTGGATTTGGGCGAAAGTTCCGAATTCGGGTTGAGCGAAGCCGACGCACCGAAAGAACAGTGGGCCAAGTACATCTTCGGCGTCTGCCGGGAGCTGACCAAACGCGGGGGGACTATTAAAGGGTTCGATACGGTCTTCTCGGGAGATGTGCCGCTGGGGGCGGGAATGTCCTCTTCGGCGGCGCTGGAGTCTACCTATGCCTTCGCCCTGAACGACATGCTGAACCTCGGCTTCCCGCCGATGGAGCTGGCCAAGGTCGGACAGGCTACCGAACACAATTATGTGGGCGTGAAGTGCGGCATCATGGATCAATTCGCCTCGATCCACGGGAAAGCGGGACACCTGATGCGGCTCGACTGCAAGACCGGCGAATTCCAATACGTGCCGTTCGATCCCGAGGCGCATGGATACAAAGTGGTGCTGATTGACTCGTGCGTGAAACACGAACTGGTCGGATCGCCGTACAACAAGCGGCGGGAGTCCTGCGAACGGGCCGTGCAGGCGATCCAGCAGCGGCATCCGGGCGTCGAATTCCTGCGCGATGCGCAGCCGGAGTGGCTCGACGAAGTGATCGGAATTATTTCTCAGGAAGACTACATCCGGGCAAAGTATGCGATCGACGAAGTCAAACGGCTTTTGGACGCCTGCGCCGCTCTTGAAGCGGGAGATTACGAGACCGTGGGGCGGAAGATGTACGGCACGCATATCGGCATGTCGGTTCTGTACGAAGTTTCGTGCGAAGAGCTCGACTTCCTCAACGAAGTGGCCAAGGAGTGCGGAGTGACCGGATCGCGGATTATGGGCGGCGGTTTCGGCGGCTGCACGATCAACGTGGTGCCGGCGCCGAAATACGATGCCTTTATCGACACGGTTCGGACGAAATACAAGACAAAATACGGAATCGACTGCAAGGTCTATCCGGTAGTGATTTCGGACGGTGCACGACGGATTTCGGAATAATCCGGACGGCTAAAGAAAAAGAGGGGTGTACCTGCGAGCAGGTACACCCCTCTTTCGTAATGCTTACCGGCATCCTACCGGTCGAAATGCTTGTGCAGGTTGCGGAGTTGGAACGCAAAGACACCCATCGAGATCCCCGCCATCAGGAACGAGATGCCGACCCAGATAACGACCGCTTCGATCCCGAAAAAGAGCGGTTGAGCCAGAATCACCACCGAACAGATCAGCAGCAACACCCCGACGAAGACCGTCCATCCGCCGCCCGGCACCCGCATCGACATCAGGTCGCTCCCCGAGCCGATCAGCCCGAAACTCCGGAACATCAGCCAAAAGCCGAGGAACAGCGGCAACGTGGCCGCCGAGATAGCCGGATAGCACACCAGCACGATCCCGATCAAGAGTTCGACAATCCCTCCGGCCCACAGCCATCCGCGTCCGATCGCCGGATTGGTGTTCGAAGCGGCCAACGCGATATTGATCGCCCCCGCCACCAGAATCAGTACGGCGAAAGTAACCGACATCGCCAAATAGCTCACACCGGGATAGGTGAAAATAATGATTCCGATGACGAACACCGCAATCCCGAGCAGGAGCAGCAGCCACCAGTTTTTCACTGCCACGCGCGAACGTTGCAGGCGATCCATGAAAAGTGTTTGCATAACAGTATAATTTTTAATGAACAATTTTTGTACGTTTTTTTTGCCCCGGATAGAACCGTACCTTTTCTGAAGAAAAGGTACCCAAAAGACTTTTGCAGAGGTCGTCACGTTGGGCCGACCACGTGTTCTCTCCGCCTTGTTTCGTTGGGCTGGGATTTTTCCGGTGGGCGCGCCTAAAGGTATTTCGTCACATAATAGCGCGCCACACCAGAAAATCCAGCCCAACCAATCGGGCAGACACGGCCAGAGCATCCCGAAGGGATGCGCTCTGAAGTTTTTTTGGTTCTTTTTGTTCACAAAAAGAACAGTACCCTCCTAAGCAATAATAAAGGTATCAAAAAAGCGTTCAAGAATTGTGCCAATCGGCAGCAGTCATCATCGTCGAAATGAAAATAAGCCGTATCTTTGTGTGACCGACTATGGAACTTCAGAGCGTAAAACAGCGATTCGGGATTATTGGGAACACCGCCGCCCTGAACCGGGCCTTGGAAGTCGCCCTTCGCGTGGCTCCCACCGACCTGACCGTGCTCATCAGCGGCGAGAGCGGCGTGGGGAAAGAGTTTTTTCCACAGATCATCCACGCCTACAGCGCGCGGAAACACGGCAATTATATCGCCGTCAACTGCGGCGCCATTCCCGAAGGGACGATCGACAGCGAACTCTTCGGACACGAGAAAGGCTCCTTCACCGGCGCCACCGACAGCCGGAAAGGATATTTCGAAGTGGCAGACGGCGGGACCATTTTTCTGGACGAAGTCGGCGAACTGCCATTGACCACTCAGGTACGGCTGTTGCGCGTCTTGCAGAGCGGCGAATTCATCCGCGTCGGATCGTCCAAAGCCCAGAAGACCAACGTGCGAGTCGTCGCCGCCACGAATGTCAACCTGCGGCTCGCCGTCGAAGCGGGACGGTTCCGCGAAGACCTCTACTACCGGCTCAATACCGTGCCCATCGCCGTGCCTCCGTTGCGAGATCGGAAAGGAGACATCCACCTGCTGTTCAGGAAATTCGCCTCCGACATCGCGACCCAATACCACATTCCGCCCGTCACGCTGGACACCCGGGCCCGAGAGATGCTGGAAGAATACCGCTGGCCCGGGAACGTGCGACAACTCAAGAACGTCGCCGAACAGATATCCGCCATCGAAGAACGTCGCGAGATCGGACCAGAGACCCTGCTGCGTTACCTGCCCGACTACTCGACACCCGGGAGTCTGATGCCCGTGGGGCCGACCGGACACGGCAGCGGAAGCGAATTCGCCAACACCACAGAGCGGGATATCCTGTACAAACTGCTGTTCGACCTGCGGGGCGAAGTGTCGGAGCTCAAGGGGATGGTGGCCGAGCTCGCAGCGGCACAACACGGCAGCGGTACGACATCCGGCTACGGGACGGCACTGCCCGTCAAATATACGGCAACGCCGACACTCTACACCCCGGCTACGTCGGAGAACCCCTATATTGAAACCGCAGCAGAGGAGGTGACCGACACGTCGACCGCAACAGTCGACAGCGCGCCGCAGACCAAAGAAGAGGCCCAACGCGAGATGCTGATCCGCGCCCTGCGGAAACACCGCGGAAAACGCAAAGAAGCCGCCCGGGAACTCTTCATCTCCGAACGCACCCTGTATCGGAAAATCAAAGAGCTCGGGATACAGGACAAAGACATTGCGAATGAATAACCACACGAACATGAGACGTTTACGGACGTTGACATATACACTCGCCACCTGCGTAGCGGTACTGCTCACCGCAGGCGGATGCTCCGTGAAATACTCCTTCTCGGGCGCATCGGTCAACTATAATTTGAGCAAAACCGTATCGGTCGCCTATTTCACCAACATGGCCGCCATGGTCGCACCGATTCTGAGCCCGACCCTGACCGACGAACTCACCAGCAAACTGGCCAGCCAGACCCGGCTGCAAGTAGTGCGCGAAGACGGCGACCTCGCCTTCTCGGGCGAAATCATCGGCTACAGCTCCGACCCCGTTTCGATCTCCGGGAACGAATACGCCACGCAGAACCGGCTCACGATTACCGTCCGCGTCAAATTCGTCAACAAAAAAGAGCCGCAGTACAGCTTCGAAAAGACCTTCAGCAACTACGAAGACTACAACACCAATATCCTGCTGACACAGGCCGAAGGGACGCTGATTCCGCAGATCGTCGAAAAACTGGTGGACGACATCTTCAACGAAGCTTTATCCAACTGGTAATCACCTTTTTGCCACCCCCAAAAACCGCTATGGACGAACCGATCGGAGCCTACCTCGACGACTACACCCTGTTGGAACAACCGGGCGTATCGGCGCGTCTGGACGACCTCGTGAAAAGCTATCCGTGGTTCACCCTGGGGCGGTACATGCAGCTGCGCTCGCTGCGGGGAGTCGATCCCGCCGGCTACCACCGGGCTTTGCGGCGGACAGACGTGCGGCTCTTCATCCATCCTTATCCCACCCTGTTGCTGGCTCCGGTGACGAATGCGACATGGGAAGCGGCGACCGTACAGGGGGAAGATACACATCACCACGACACGTTCGAAACGGGATTCGAATCGGTGCACCAGCCGATGCAGTCGGAGACGGACGCCATTATCGACGATTTTCTGAGTACCGAGGGCTGGGGCTCGCGGATCGTGGCAGAGCCTCCCGTGCCGGGTGCGGTGGAAGAGCCGGTAGACATTTCGGTCTCCTCGGTGGCCGAAGACGGCGAAATCGCCACCGAAATATTGGCCCAAATCTATCTGGCTCAAGGACTTCCGGATCGAGCCATCGAAATTTATTACAAATTAGGCTTGAAATATCCGGAAAAAAACGCTTACTTTGCAGACCTGATTGCAGAGATCCGGGCAGAAAACGGCGATTTCGGAGGCGGAACCGGAGCCTACTTTTGACGCCGGACGCCGGGGCGCATATCCGGAACGCGAACGACGACCACCATACATTCACACGCATTTCACATACACGACTATGTACGTTTTTTTCATTGTCCTGATTATTATCGCCAGCTTCCTGATTATTCTGACGGTGCTGGCTCAGAATCCCAAGAGCGGGATGGCAGCCAACTTCGGAGCTTCGAACCAGGTGATGGGGGTACGCCAAACGGCCGACTTCCTCGAAAAACTGACTTGGGGGCTTTCGGTGGCGATCGTCGTGCTCAGCTTGGCGGCTACGATGGCCATGCCGCGGGCGGATATCTCGCGGAGCAACGACGCCTTGCAGCAGGCGATCGAGAATCAGGCATCGCCGATCCAGAACCTCGACCTCTCTTCGGGGGCGCCGGCAGCGTTGCCGACCGCGGATGGAGCTGAGGCGGCACAGTAGACTGTTATTCCTTCTTCGATATTCCATTATCGGAATCCCTTTTCGTTCCTGTGAACGAAAAGGGATTTTTGTTTTCATCCGACCGCCCGAAAACGTTATCTTTGGGGGAAGATATGGCCAAACAAAATTTCAGAGACACCCAACAAGCGGCCGGTCGGATTCTGGCCGAGCTAAAACAAGGCCGGTATGCGCCGCTCTACCTGCTGAGCGGCGAGGAGGGATTCTATACCGACAAGATTTCGGCCTACATCGCCGCCCACGCGCTGAACGACAGCGAACGCGAGTTCAACCAGACGGTCGTCTACGGCAAGGAGACCGACGGGCCGACCGTCGTATCGCTTTGCCGCCGCTATCCGATGATGAGCCAGCGACAGGTCGTGATCGTGCGCGAAGCGCAGGCCATGCGCAATTTCGACACACTGGGCGTGTATGCCCAACAGCCGCTGGCCAGTACCGTGCTGGTGATTTGCTATAAAGGGAAGAGTTTCGACAAACGGTCGGTGGTCTACAAACAACTCGCCGGCTGCCCCGGAGCCGTAGTTTTAGAGGCCTCCACGCCGCGGGATTATGAGATGGAGGGATGGATGCGCGACCTCTTCGCCGCAAGAGGATGCCGCATCGAGCCGAAAGCGATTCAAATGCTGGCAGACCACTTAGGGACAGAGCTGCAAAAGATCGACAACGAAGTCGAAAAGCTCTTCACCCGGCTGCCGGACGGAACGCAGGAGATTACGGCCGCCCACATCGAACAGAACATCGGCATCAGCAAAGATTACAACAATTTCGAACTGACACGGGCCCTCTCGGAACGGAACATGGCCCGAGCCCTGACCATCGCCGACCACTTCGCAGCCAATCCGAAAGACAATCCGCTGCCCGCGACGCTCTCCACCCTGTTCCACCACTTCCAACGCATCGTGACCCTCGGGATCGCCCAGTGGGAAAACCGCAAACAAGGGCGACCGGCGATGACCGGCTTGTCGGAGATGGAGGTCGCCAAGCTGCTGAAACTGCCCGCCCCGTTTTTCGCCAAAGAATACATCAGCGCTGCCGCCAACTACTCCAATGCCAAAGTATTTACTATCCTGGGCTGGTTACGCGAGTTCGACATGAAATCGAAAGGGATGAACGCCGGCTCGGCAGGCGACGGCGAACTGCTCCGTGAACTGATTCTCCGCATCGCCATGCTCTGAGCCGGCCGGTTCCCGACCAGCGAACACCCTATCCGAGCGGCACGCCGATCAGCGTCGCCGACGAACAATCCGTAATCAACGCCTGCACGTAATCGCCCGGCAGGAAATTCATCCGCGGCAGAATCACCACCTTATTCTGCGACGTCCGCCCGTAGACCTCGTCCGCCGACCGCTTCGAACGGCCCTCGACCAACACCTCGACATGCCGCCCCACCTCCGCCCGGTTCGAAGCCAGCGACAACTCGTTCTGCAAGTTGATGATCTCCGTCAGGCGCGCCGTCTTCACCTCCTCCGGCACATCGTCCCGCATCGTCCGCTGCGCCTTCGTGTTCGGCCGCTCCGAGTACTTGAACATATAAGCGAAAGCATAGCCTGCCTCGCGCATCAGCGACAGCGTCGCCTCGTGATCCTCCTGCGTCTCGGTACAGAAGCCCGCAATCAGGTCGGTCGAGATCGAGCACTCCGGCAGCATGCGCCGAATCGCCGCGATCCGATCCAGATACCACTCCCGCGTATAGCGGCGGTTCATCAGCTCCAGCATCCGCGACGAGCCCGACTGGGCCGGCAGGTGGATCGCCCGACAGATATTCGGATACCGCGCCATCGTTTCGATCAGCTCGTCCGAGAAATCCTTCGGGTGCGACGTCGAAAACCGTACCCGCAGCAGCGGCGACACCTCGGCCACCCGCGCCAGCAGCCCCGCGAAATTCACATCGTTATAATTATACGAATTGACGTTCTGCCCCAGGAGCGTCACCTCGCGATACCCCCGCCCGAACAGATCGCGCACCTCCGCCAGAATCGTCTCCGCATCGCGGCTCCGCTCCACCCCCCGCGTGTACGGCACCACACAATACGAACACATATTATTACACCCCCGCATAATGCTGACAAAAGCCGTCACCCCGTTCTTATCCAGCCGCACCGGGCTGATCTCGGCATAGGTCTCCTCGCGCGAGAGCAGCACATTCACCGCCTTCGTCCCCCCCGCCGCCTGCCGCACCAGCCCCGGCAGCGAACGATAGCCGTCCGGCCCCACCACGATGTCCACCGCCTTCTCCTGTTCGATAAGCCGATCCTTGAGCCGTTCAGCCATGCAGCCGATAATGCCCACCAACATCCACGGCCGGCGGCGTTTCACCCCGCGGAACTCGGCCAGCCGGCCCCAGATGCGCTGTTCCGCATTGTCGCGGATCGCACACGTGTTGACCAGCACCACATCCGCCTCGTCCAGCGAATCGGTGTAGACGAAACCCGCCTCCTGCATCACGGCCACCACCACCTCGCTGTCGCTCTGGTTCATCTGACAGCCATAGGTCTCGATATAGAATTTTCCCTCGCCCGGCTCCCCGGCGAGACGATATTTCGGAGCGCTCATAACCTGCATTTTCGGTTCGACCCGACAAAGATACGCTTTTGTTCGCAGGCCCGCACCCCCATTTCGCTCCCCCTGCCGAAGCGTCGTAACCCCCGCCGCAACGGACATTCCATCGTCTCGCAGGCTCACTCCTTGAGAATCAACCGCTTTATATTTTACAAAAAATTTCGTTTCGCAGTATCATTTTTCAGAAAAAGGTATACCTTTGCACCGGTTTTAACATCACTAACACACATACTTGTCATGAAAAAAATTTTCCAATTCGCTTGCGTAGCCGCTTTGGCTGCCGGTTTCGTAGCTTGCGGCAACGGTGCTGCCAACTCGAACAACACTGACACCACCGCTGTCGTTGAAATGAGCGAAACGATCGTCGTAGATTCAGTAGCTGTGGACAGCGCAGCTTGCTGCGATTCGACCGCAGTTTGCGACTCGACCGCTGCGGCTAAATAATTCGGAGACTCGCATCGTCGAGTCCGGGACCTGCCGCCTCGTTGCGGCCGAGTCCTCCATAAAGAGCGTCTCTTCGGTGAAAACCGGAGAGACGCTCCTCTTTTTTTGCAGCGGAAAGATCGATTTTGTACCCGGAAAACCGTTGGGGCACATCTTTTGCACGACATTCGTTCCATAAACGGCCGCCTCTTTCGGAGGCTGCGGAAACGCCATCTCCAGTTTGATCGAAATGCACCTCTTGACCGACATACCCTTCATCGGGCCGCTGCTCAGAGCCGACACGGTCGCCGCAGACACCACGGCGTGGTCGGCCCGGCTGGCCGAAGCGACACAGCACGCTCCGACCGCGAAATTCTGGGTCGTGCAAGACTTCAGCCAATGGCTCGCCGGTCTGGGACTCTCGCCCTGGTGGTGCGACGCGCTCGCCTTCGTGGTCGTTTGCGCAGGCCTGGCCCTCACCGTCTGGTTCATCGACCGGGTGCTGCTCCGTCTCGGACTCACCTTTATCCGGCGGTGGGCCAAACACTCCCGCCGCGCCCTCGTCGGCATCCTCTTCCAACGCAAATTCTACCGCCGCGCGCTCTACCTGATACCGCTCGGAGTCATCCTGTTCAGCATCAACACCTTTTTCAGCGGCTTCACCCCCGGGCTGAACGAAACGGTACGGATCGCCACCCGTTGCGCCGTTTTTTTCACCGTGATGCTCGTCTGCTTTTCACTGCTCGACGCCCTCAACGACCTCTACCAGCGGCGGCCCGAAGCACAGCTGCGCTCGATCAAAGGGTATGTCCAGGTGGGCAAAATCCTCGTCGCCTTCATCGTCGCCATCCTGATCGTCGCCGCCCTGTTGCAGGAGAGCCCCGCCCGGCTCTTCGTCGGACTGGGAGCCGCCGCGGCCGTCCTTTCGCTGATCTTCCGGGATACGCTGCTCGACTTCGTCGCCTCGATCCAGCTGGCGGCACAGGACATGCTCCGCCCGGGCGACTGGATCGAGATGCCCGGCAAACAGGCCAACGGCGTCGTGCTCGACATCAACCTCAACTCGGTGAAAGTCCAGAACTGGGACAACACCGTCACGACGATTCCGATCTATTCGATGGTTTCGGAGTCCTTCATCAACTGGCGGTGCATGGAGCAGAGCACCGGCCGGCGGTTCACCTGTCGGTTCCGTCTGGACGTCACCTCGATCGCCCGGGCCGACGACGCCCTGCTGCAACGGATCGCCGCCGACCCGCTCACCCAGTCCGAATCTCAGGCCGCCATCGAGCTGGCCCGTTCGAGCAGTCCGCACTACCTGACCAACCTGGCCCTATTCCGGGCCCACATGGAGGTCTGGCTCTTCCGCCATCCGCAGCTGAACCCTCGGCTGCTGACCTTCGCCCGCTACCTGACCGAAGTGACCGAGACGGGGCTCGTCTTCGAGGTCTACGCCTTCACCCGCAACACCGAGAGCGAGTACGCCTACGACACCGTGCGACGTTCGACGATGGAGTACGTGATGGCCTGCCTGCCGTTGTTCGGCCTGCGGATGTTCCAGCGGCCGTCGGGACTCGACGTCGACGAAATCGGGCGCGACGACCGGCAGCCGGGTTCGAAAACGAGTTAGAAAAGGGGCAGGCACCCGATGCACTGTTACGGAAAAAACAGTAACTTTGTCCTCAGTGCTTACCAACTTATAACTCGATCACCATGTCAGAATTCAACTATCAGGAACCGTTTCCGATGTCGGAAGACACCACCGAATACCGTCTCCTGACCAAAGAGTATGTCCGTGTCGAAACCTGCGGCGGTCGCCGGATACTCCGCGTCGAACCGGAAGGGCTGAACCTGCTGGCGCGGGAGGCGTTCCGCGACGTTTCGTTTTTCCTGCGCGCTTCGCACCTGCAACAGCTGGCCGACATCCTGAAGGATCCCGAGGCGAGCGATAACGACAAGTTCGTGGCCTACACCATGCTCCTGAACCAGGCGGTGTCGGCGGAGGGCGAACTGCCGACCTGTCAGGACACCGGAACGGCGATCGTGATCGGGAAGAAAGGCGAGGATGTCTATACGGGTGCGAACGACGCGGAGTGGCTCTCGAAAGGGATTTACGAGACTTATCGGGACTGCAACCTGCGCTACTCGCAGGTCGTGCCTTTCACGATGACCGAAGAGAAAAACAGCGCGACCAACCTGCCGGCCCAGATCGACCTCTATGCCGAACAGGGGATGGCCTACAAGTTCCTCTTCCTGACCAAGGGCGGGGGTTCTGCGAATAAAACCTTCCTCTACCAGCAGACCAAGGCGCTGCTCAACGAAGCGTCGCTGACGCAATTCATCAAGGACAAAATCAAGGATCTCGGGACATCGGCCTGCCCGCCGTACCACCTGGCGGTGGTGATCGGGGGGACGTCGGCGGAGGCCAACCTCGCTACGGTGAAAAAGGCTTCGGCGCACTACTACGACCACCTGCCCACCACGGGGAACGAGGGGGGGCGTGCGTTCCGCGACCTCGAATGGGAAGAGAAAATCAAGAAAATCTGCCAGGAGTCTGGCGTGGGGGCACAGTTCGGCGGCAAGTATCTGGTACACGACGTGCGGGTGATCCGGCTGCCGCGGCATGCCGCTTCCTGTCCGGTGGGAATCGGGGTGAGCTGCTCGGCCGACCGCAATATCAAGGCGAAGATTACGGAAGAGGGTATCTTCCTCGAACAACTGGAAAAGAATCCGGCCCGCTTCCTGCCGAAAGAGGCGCCGGGCTTGACTCCGGCGGTGGAGATCGACCTCGACAAGGGGATGAACGCCGTGCGGGCGGAACTGACCAAATATCCGATCAAGACGCGCCTGAATATCAAGGGGACGCTGATCGTGGCGCGGGACATTGCGCACGCCCGGATCAAACAGATGCTGGACGAGGGCAAACCGATGCCGGAATACTTCAAGAACCATCCGATTTACTACGCAGGGCCGGCCAAGACTCCGAACGGCATGGCTTCGGGCTCGTTCGGGCCGACGACGGCGGGGCGGATGGACCCCTACGTGGATCTGCTCCAGGATCACGGCGGTTCGATGGTGATGGTGGCCAAGGGAAATCGCAGCAAGGCGGTGACCGATGCCTGCAAGAAGCATGGCGGTTTCTACTTAGGTTCGATCGGCGGCCCGGCGGCGGTGCTGGCGAAGAACAGCATCAAGTCGGTGGAGGTGGTGGACTTCCCGGAGTTGGGGATGGAAGCGGTGCGGAAGATTTATGTCGAAGATTTCCCGGCATTCATCATCGTGGACGACAAGGGGAACGACTTCTTCGCAGAGTTCGCACACTGATTCGGAATTATTCTCTCCTTTTATCATTTTCGAGCCTTCTTCTGTGTCAGCAGGGGAAGGCTTTTTTGTACCCAAATCAAGGATTGGGCTGCGACTGATAGTGGAAATGCGTAAGCATTTCCCGTCTACGCACCCATAGGGTATTTTGTTTAGGGTGATCTCTGCTTTACTAAGTGGGGCCTGAGGGCAGTCTCCTCCCGTAGGATAGACGCACGTCGACGCTTAAATAGGAAAATCGTCAAAACACGCAAGCGAGTTTTGACTAGATTTCCCAGGGCGCGCGAACAAAGAACGGGGTAGAGGCTAGTAGTTGAAATGCGTAAGCATTTCCCGTCCACGGGACGTGGGGCCTGCCCGGCCCGAGGGCTGTTTTAGGCGGGACAAAGCTCGACCGCGCGCCGCCGCCTAAAGAAGCGATTCAGCTATTTCGGCGGTGAGCCGAAATAGAATGAATCGCGCAGGCGCGCGAAAAAACTTGCTCACCCACGAAAA
>NZ_JBQIQO010000021.1:0-44122 GCF_056799795.1 Rikenella sp. | reverse complement strand
CGGCACCGCCCCGGGCTACCGCGAAAGAACTACGGGCGAGCTAATGAGTCTCGGCAAGCATGGGTTCAGTTGGTCTTCCGAAACGAACGGGATGCACGGTGTGGATCTGAGTTTCCACACGCAATACTTCGATGCTCACGGGGCGAGCCATCGGGCGCACGGTTTTCAGTTGCGTTGCCTCTCGGAATAAACGGGGGTGCCGCTCGCGGGGGCAAGGGGTTGGAGTTACTCTAACTGGGTCGACTTTGGCGGACGGAGCCAGCGGGGGCCGAACGAGGCTCACGAGTTGCGGCCCTACGCCGGGGATGGCTCCGGCCCGCGCGACCCAAAAGGGTCGCAGAAGCAGTGCCTTGTTTGACGCCCCATTCTGTTGGTTTTGGACTGCGCGCTCCGGGGGTGGGCCGAAGGCCCAGCGCGCAGACCCGGCGGTTCTACGAACCGCAAAAGCACAGCCCATTCGTCCTCGGGCGCGCCCCCCCGGCGCCCGCCTTCGGCGTTCGCTGCGCGCCGAGGACGGCGATTCCGAACGGAATCGCGCTATTCGCTCTTAACCTAAGTTCGCCGCCAGCGGAGAGCAGCAACGAGCTCCGACGAGTTGCAGCCCGCCGCGTGGGGTGGCGGCGAACTGCGCGGCTCAAAGAGCCGCAAGAGCAACGCTTTTTTCTCTTGGGTTCGGCCTGTCGCCCACTCCCCCCGAGGCGCTCCGCGCCTGGGCGACAAGGCCGGCGACCTAAAGGTCGCAAGAGCAACACCTCATTCACAGCCCAAATACGTTGAACTCGTCCTCGGACTAAAGCACAGCCAACAAGTTCAGCCCAAAGCACTGCCCAATTCTCTGCCCCGTGTCACCCTCACTGCGGCTCCGCTTGCGCTCCGCCGCATTCCCGTCGCCCGCTGGGATTTCATCTCATTTTTGCTAACGCAAAACGAGCGAAATCCCCATTTAGGCGGGCGGGCGACGGAGTTCGCGCGCCGTTCTTTGTTCGCGCGCCTGGGGAAATCTTGTCAAAACGCACAAGTGCATTTTGACGATTTCCCTCCTAAGGCGTGGCGCGCGGCTTTGGCTACAGGAGGAGACTGCCCTCGGGCCGGGCAGGCCCCACGTCCCGTGGACGGGAAATGCTCGCGCATTTCCACTGGCAGCCTCTACCCGATTCTCTGTTCGCGCGCCTGCGCGATTCATCTATATTCGGCTCACGCCGAAATAGTTGAATCGCTTCTTTAGACGGGGCGCGCGGATTTAGTTGGAGGGTACTGTACCTTTCTTGAAAGAAAGGTACCCAAAGAACTTTTAGAGCGCATCCCTACGGGATGCTCTGGCTGGGTCTACCCGCATATATAAAATTGCTGCGGCCTCTACCAAGCCCTACTCCGCCGGACGGTACGAAACGTCGCGCCAGAGGCGACGCCACCGAACCCGCTCGCGCTGGCGATCATAAGAATAAGCCACGCGTGTCACCACCCCCAGCACGAAAACTTCCGGCACGAAACCCCAATATCGGGAGTCCATCGACGCCGTCGTATTGTCGCCGCACGCAAAGTAGAAGTTGTCCTCGAACGTGTAGTGCGTCACGACGCTGTCGCCCAGCACCGTCCGACGCAGCGAGTCGAGATGCGGACGGTGGCCCGTCTCGTACTCCACGGCCGCCGCATACAGGGCGAGGTTCGAACTGTCCAGCGGAATCCGATCCCCACGGCGCGGCACGTAGATCGGCCCGAAATCCCGAATCGTCCAACGCCCGTAGGCCGAATCGGGAGCCACCGTAAACCGCGTCTCGGGCGGGTAGAGCGACAGATCGAACCGGGCCAGCTCCCGCTGGCTGCGCGGCAGGCCCACCGTCCCCTCCACCCCGCGCACCCGGATCACGCCCCGCTCGGCATAGACCGAATCGCCCGGCAGCGCTACGCACCGCTTGACGAACAACGTATTGAAATCGAATGCGATACGACCCCACCCCCGCGCATAGGGATAGTTGAAGACGATGATATCGCCGCGCTGCAACGGACGAAGCCCCCGGTAAGTCCACCGCCGGATGTCGGGTTTCTCGGCCCCCATGCTCTTGAAACTGCGGTGGAGGCGGGCGCCGAAAAGGGCCTTGTTGACGATGATCCGGTCGCCGGCCAGCAGGGTCGGATACATCGACTCGGTCGGCACGGTGAACATCTCCCAGCAGAAAAAACGAGACAGCACCATCACGCACCCCGGAAGAACCACCAACAGGAAGATCCCCACACCCCGAAGCAGGGTCTGCCACCACTTTCGTTTGTGCCGTATGCTCATCTTTCCGTGTGTTTTACGCCTGCAAAGATAGGGTTATTCGAGCCACTTCCGCACCCGGGCGCGCATCTCGCGCACGGCGGGCGAGGAGACCCGCTCGTCGAACTCCAGCACGCGGCGGCCCATGGCCCGCATCCGGTCCTCCTGGCCGCTCTCGCGGTAGAGGTCGGTCAGCAGGTAGAGCGGATAGAGCCGTCCCGGTACCACGGCCCAGGCCCGAAGATAGGCCCGCTCGGCAGACGGATAGTCGCCGAGCGCCCGATAGTCGTTACCCAGCAGGTTATAGAGCATCGGGTCGGAACTGAGCCCCGCGGCGCGCTCCAGAATCGCGATGCTGCCGGTCGGGTCGCCGACCTTGTTCCGCACGTTGGCCCACTCGAAAAGAAACGAGGGTTCGGCTCCCAGAGCGGGAGCAAGACGTTCATAGTCAGCGGCAACGGTCTCGAACCGCTCCATCCGATAGAGCGGTTCGAGGCGACCCCACGCCGCATAAGTCCGCCTCAACGGCCACGCCGTCCAAAAGGATAACGCGCTGACGACCAAACAAAATCCGAGCACTACCCCACTCCCGATCCGGTCGCCCGCACGCACCCCGGCAACAGGCCGGGCGTCGTAGAGCCCGCCGATGCCGACGGCAACGAGCATCGTCCAGAGGATGCGAAACGAAAGGAGCTGCAAGGGATACGAAGCCGCGGCGAAGACGGAAAGGGCGGCCAGCGCGGCGGCAAAACCGCATCCTCCGCTACGCCACCTTCGCCGAAAGCCGCGGAAGGCGAAAAACAGGGCGGCGACCATAAGCAGCAAGCCGGGCAGCCCCAGTTCTGCGGCGAGTTGGAGGTAGTCGTTAAAGGCGGCTCCGCTGCTCCCGGCGACCTGTCGTTCGCCGTCGGAGGCGTGCGGGGAGCTCAGCCAGGCGGCCTGATAGTCGCCGTAAACGCCGGCGAAACGCCCGGGGCCGACGCCGTCCCACGGTCGGTCGGCAACCATCCGGAGGGTGGTCTTCCACATCAGCAGCCGTCCGTCGGCGGAACGGGCTTTCATGCGGTAAGCGGCGGTTGTCCCGCCGACGAGCACCAGTCCGGCGAGCGGAACGAGCACCCACACAACCCATTTCCGCTCCCGAAGCCACCGCCGGAGGGGCCGGACGAGCGGTTCCCAGCCGACGATCAGGAGGGCGGTCAGGGCGCCGAGCCAGGCGATGCGGCTCTGGGTGGCGGGCAGCAGGAGCAGGACGCCGAGCAGAAAGAGGCCCGAGAGTCCGAAGATCCAGAAGCCGGGCAAAAGCAGGAGCTTGGGGCTCCACCCCCGCCATCCGAGGTACCGGGCCAAGGGTCGCCCGAGCCGCGCGATCCGGTCGAGGGCGATTCCGGAGACGAGGGCGAGAAAACCGCCCAGCGGGGCGGGATTATGGAAGGTGCCGGTCACCCGGAAGCGGGCGTGGTTCGAGAGGCCGTAGCCGTAGAGCTGGCGGAGGGCGATGATCTCCTGGGCGAGTCCGACGAGCAGGAACAACAGGATGAGTCCGCTGAGGAGTCGCCTGCGGTCTCGCTGGGTGCCGAGGGAGAAGCAGAGGCGCAGGTCGAGATAAAAAACGGTGAGCAACAGGTAGTTCCACACACCGATCCGTGGCAACGCTCCGCCGCTGGCGCCGCGCAGGGCGGCGTAGAGTCCCAGTGCGACGACAAGGCTGTCGCCCAGACGGAATCCGGTCGCCGAACGGGGTGTGGCGACGGGGGTTCCGAGGACGGCTAGGAGGGTCAGCAGGCCGACGAGGGGGAGAAAATAGAAGAATTGGGAGCTCTCCATCCCTGCGGGAGGCAGCGTGCCGGGCACGAAGAGGGTGCCGAGCAGTGCGCCGAGCAACAGGAGGCTCGACAGGCTCAAGAGGCGGGACGACAGATTGCGGAACATACAGGTTATGAATCAATTCCGATCGGGATCGGATTTTTTACAATCAGAATGAATCGACCTCTTTTTCGAAAAAAACGAATCAACGATCGGTTCGAAGAGATAAAGGGGCATATCTGTATTTTTCGCACTATGACAAACCTGGACAATGTGTGAATCTTCTGTCAAAAACAAACAAGGAGTCTCGAATGACACTTCGTTTAAAAGAAGCGGTTTGTCCATCGTCCATATACTCCCTTGTATATCGGACAAATCCAAACCGCAATCCACCTGACCGCCAGGAGTATAAACAACGACCTGCATTCGGGTTCCATAGTCTGAGTAAAACAACGAATCCACCAACTTCAAATTATGCTGGACGCAGGGTTTACACATTCTGTAGTCTACATATACCAACAATTTGCGTCCGGCCAACAAGTCAGACAAAACAGATGGCGTTCGATCTGAACGATTCCACACGCGACGCTCCTCTGGCAATTGACACGCTAAGGTCTGCCAATTGCGATACTGGAAAGAACACAGTTCATTGATAATCAGATGCAATGTGCGTTTTTCCTGATTCATTTGCATAAGTCGTCGCGTATCCCGCCATCGCAACCCTGTCAATACACAATCGACTATTACCCCCAGCAATAGACTGAGAAACAACACGACGACAATTCTCCGGAGCATAACGTCAACCTACGCTTTAAACCGAAACAAAAGCAACAATATTTTACGATGACCTTGCGTCTTGGCAACGATTTCACGAGTAATGGGAGAATCGCTCTCAAGATCGGGAGAAAACATTTCAGCAGGATCCACTAATGCCACATAATAATCCTGATAAATTCCTATCGGAATCAGGATCCCTTCGGCATCTTTAATCCGCAACCGATCAATCAAAAGTTCTTTTCCTGTTCGTGAATTTTTCACATAAGCATGCGAAGCAGGCGGCAATTTTTCTTTGTCCCCCGAATGCCAATACCAAAACGACAGGAGAGAATCGTTCATAATAAAATATTGCGGTTTCAAAGCATGATCGGAGGCAAAGAAATCATCTACGAACGTCAACATACGTTCCGTTTCAGTCCACGATTCCTCAGGCATATTCCAACTTCCAAAATCTACGTTCAATACGGGAGTACACCGTGCAGAATCTATTCTATAAAGTGTATTCAGATGAGAGGGATGACAATACAACAAATCTCCATCCCCGGCAACCGACACTGAAGAGGGGGAAGCAGTACTATATGCCATTAGTCCGGAAGTATTGATCCACTGGTTGGTAATATCCCGATGGTTGCCGGTAGCTTGATTTAGGATGGTCGATTTCCCGCTCAACCCTACCTCATCATAATTGGACTGGGTAAAATAATGATCGGCATCAATCGGTTTAAACACGACATAGCTATTCGGATCATCCTTTTTGTAAACAAACTCTAACGAAGGAACGCGATAAGCATTGAGCGAACTCTGACAAGAATTAACAAGCAATAAATGACGAGCAGTATCATAAGCATAAAGAGATGCCTCTAAATATTCCTGAGGCCCTTTTCCGTACCGATCCAAAGTATTCAGATACCTCCCGGAGGTGTCATAAATATGTATTTTATTCTGATATTTATCATGCAAAAAAACATACTCAGAAAAAATACTCGCCTCGACAATTTCGCCCAATATCACACTATCGTCGAGTGACACTATTTTATAGTCAAGTTCCACGTCATCCAAATCATAATCCAGCGCAAGCGCAGGATTAACGACAACAGTCGGAAGAGCAGTCAAAGATTCCGGAGAGGAAGTACAAGCCATTGCACTTATAAGTATTCCTGCAAATATAAATTTCTTCATTACATGAAATATTTAACGGAACAGAAGGGTTTGCTTTTTAAGCAAACCCCGATAACATTATTCCGTAATTTGTGAAAACATGCGTAAACTTAAAGACTGTTTAGTTACGAATTTCACACATCCCTGTTCTACCTGTACATCCTCTTCCAAAAGGATTGTTATGACAATCTGGGAAAACCCCTACTTGATTGTCATCTAAAATTGTAGGTTTTTTTGCCATTGCTTCCAAATTTTGAAGGGTCAAATCGGACACCTCCAACTGCGGAGTTTGCGCTTTGAGGTAGGTCATTATCGACCCGCCGCAAATCAGGGCTGCGCCACCGGCAGCCAACAAGATTTTGGTTAATTTCTTCATGACAACAGGAATTTAAAAAGTGAAAAAATAGTTTTACTGCTCGATTTGAAATCGAACCGCACTTCAAATATAAACATTGCAATTGAATATTTCTAAATTTCGACGAATTATTTTATTTTTAAAATTATTCGATAATAAATAGACACCGATTTAGACGTTCCAAACGACGGATCGCCACCGAAAAAACAAGGTTCGCCGCTAAAAAAGGCAGGGCGAACACTGCCGCCCTGCCCTGTATGAAATGCCTCTGTATTCCAACGGAGAAAAAGATATATATCCCTAACAATCAAAGCACTACTCGCCTGCCGCATCGCCGATGCCCAGCGCCGCTGCGTCGGCTGGGGTAAAGGCGTAGTGCTGACCTTTCGTCCGGTTCCACGCGCCGCGCGTGAAGTCCGGAACGGCTACCGGCGCGCTCCCGTTCTCGATCGAGAGCTCCGACAGGCCGGTCAGGCACGACATCTCGGCGGCGTCGTAAACGTCCATGTCCAGCGGCAAACCGTTCCGCAGGCAGTAGATCAGCCGGTAGTCCATCACGAAGTCCATTCCGCCGTGGCCGCCCACTTCCTGTGCCAGGGCACCGACCTGACGGATCACGGGGTGCCGATAGTCGGCCATCAGGCGGTCGAAGGTCTCGCGCGGAACGTAGCTGTGGCCGCTCAGGTTCTGATAATCCAGCCCCTGCACCGCTTCGTTGTCTGCTTCGAGCGAAATCCCGGCTACGGGATACTTCTGGGCAAAGCCTTTCGTGCCGCTCACCTGGTGGATCCGACTGTAAGGTCGGGGACTGGTGACGTCGTGCTGGATCATCATGGTCTTGCCGTTCTCGGTGCGGATCAGGGTGGTGGTGTGGTCGCCCATCCGATAAGGGGTCTTGGCATAGGCCGAGGTGTCGCCGAATTTCTTGCGGGCGTATTCGGTCATCCCGAACTGGTCGGTGTTCATCGAGACGAGGGTGTTCATCTTATCGCCGCGGTGAATGCCGAGTATCTGGGCGATCGGCCCGAGGCCGTGGGTCGGATAGACGTCGCCGGTGCGCCGGGTGTTCTGTTTCAGCCGCCACATGTCGGCGTAGTGCCCCGGTTCGCCCGCTTCGGCGAAGTTCATGGAGCGGAGGTCATGCAAATAAGCCCCTTCGGTATGCACGATGTTGCCGAAGAGCCCCTGCTGGGCCATGTTGAGGGTGGTCATCTCGAAGTTGTCGTAGACGCAGTTTTCGAGCATCAGGCAGTGTTTGCGGGTCTGCTCGGCGGTATTGACGAGCTCCCAGCATTCGTCGACGCTGGTGGCGGCGGGCACTTCGATGGCGACGTGTTTCCCGTCTTTCATGGCCTGTACGGCGATCGGGGTGTGGGTGTCCCACCCGGTGCAGATGTAGACGAGGTCGACGTCGGGTTGCGCGACCATCTTCCGCCACGCTGCGGTGTCGCCGAAGTATTCCTGTGCGGCCGGAAAGCCGTTCTGCTGCAACATGGCGTTGGAGGCTTTGACGCGGTCTTCATACACGTCGCACAGGGCGACGATCTTCACGCCGGGGATGTGGGTGAACCGCCGCACGGCGTCGCCGCCGCGCATGCCGAGTCCGACGAATGCCACGCGGACGGTGTCGATGGGGTCGAGCGCGAGCCCGAGCACGTCGCTCTGCCCCTCTGCACGTTCAGGAACGGGGAGTTCGATCACGCCGTCGGCATTCCGCTGGCCGACGCCGGAGAGGGTGCTATTCCGGGAAGAGGTGCCGCAGCTCTGAAAAACGAGGGTGACGGCCAGGGCGACCGAAAAGAGTTGAATGAGTCTGATTTTCATGGATTCAGGTCTGGTGATTCGGGTGAAGTGGATGTGGTTTTATTTGGTTTTGCAAATCTGGCTGAGTTCTTCGAAGAGTTTTTCGACGCCTTCGGTCATCTCGCGCCGGATCTGGGCGTAGTGTTTCTTCACGAGGGAAGGGTTGTGTTTCTCGGCGGGCCGGTTGATGCGGTCGAGGAGGGTGTTGTTCAGCTCGGCGGCTTTTTCGACGAGGCCGAAGATGGCGTCGCGCTGCGAGGCGGGCTGGAAGTAGAGGGCCACGGAGGCGTCGGAAATCACGGCGTTGACCAGATAGGCGAGGTCTTTTTTCAGGGTGCGAATGCTTGCCATAGTAAAAATCTAAGGGTTTGTTTTTGTGAATTTTCCTCCAAAAGTAACGATTTCGGCGGCAATATCCAAGGCGGGGGTGTTTAATCGGGGGGGCTCCGGGCTCTCTTCGGGTGCGGAGCGGCCCCCGCCCCGGGCTACCGCGAGGCGGGCAATACTGGGCGATTGGGCGCGCTGATCAGCGTCGGCTACTACGGGTTCAGTTGGTCTGCCGCCACGAACGGCCTCTACGGCCTGGACTTGAACTGCGGCGCGACGGCACTCGACCCCAGCAGCTCGGACTATCGCGCCCACGGTCTTCAGTTGCGCTGCCTCTCGGAATAAACGGGGCAAAGTACGCGCAGGGGCGATTAGGGTAGGGGCAGCCAACTTTCGAGTGCCGAGCGGCACCGCCCCGGGCTTCCGCGACTATGGACGAACTCCTTTCGAAGGCACGATCAGATATACCGGCAACTGCGGTTACTGCTGGTCGTCTACCCCCATGACTGGTGATGTCACTGTGAAATATTTGGGTTTCAGCACGCAAGATCTCGGCCCCAACGACGCATACAGTCGCGCTTACGGTTTTCAGTTGCGTTGCCTCTCGGAATAAACAGGTCGTGTGTTTACGGGGCAATTTAGAGTAAAGGCGGCCCGACAATTCACCACACACATTGCACCGTAAGAAAATTTATCTATCTTTGGGTGCTGTTTTCAACCCGACTCGCTCGCCGAAGCACTCACCCTGTCGAAGCGCGGTTCGCAGAAGCGAGACTTTCACATCGAAAACATTCCTCTTTCACACACCTTAATATTCCACGCCTCTCGGGGCGTACCGCGAGACCCGACCGCGCACCCTCTGCCGACCGAACAGCGGAGAGCACGGAACGATACCGCCCATGCGGCGAACCGTGTCGCGGAACGACTAAGGTGACGAACAACCGCAATTTATATCACGTATGTCAGATAAAGAAACGCTGAAACGGCTGCCGCTCGGGCAGTTGCGTTCGATGGCCGAGGCCGCAGGTGTGGTCACCGGCAAAAAATATGTCAAAAAACAGGAGCTGATCGCCCGGCTGTTGGGCGAAGCTTACGACAAGACGGAGGAGACTCCGGAGGAAGTGAAAGAAACGCCTCGCGCGGCTGCCGAAAACCAAAAAATCGCCCCCGCTGCGACCGACGAGGGGCAGGAGCGGAGACGGCGCAGGCGGATGACGGCACAGGAGGGAGAGGCGACGGAAACGACTGCCAATCAGGCGCATTGGGGGGCACAAAGCGGTGGGCAGCAGGAGACCTACCGGACGGCCAGACCGGAAGCCGGGGCACGCGGAGGAAACATCAGAAGCAGCTACAACGCCAGTCCGGAAAAAACCGCACAGGAACACAGCGGACAGGGACAGTTGCCGCAGGGGGGAGGCTATGCGCCGCGGTACGGAAACAACTATAACAACAATAATTACAACAACCGGGAGAACAACCGGGGGCGGTACGGAAACACCCCGAACACGGCGGGCGACGGGCAGGGAGTTCAGTCGGCGGGCAACGAACAGCCGCGCAAGATCGACCACCAGAACGATTTTCTGGGTATCATCGACTGCGAAGGGGCGCTGGAGGTGATGCCGGACGGATACGGATTCCTGCGGTCGGCCGACTACAACTACCTCAACTCGCCGGACGACGTCTACGTCTCGCCCGCACAGATCAAAAGCTACGGCCTGAAACAGGGGGATACGGTCAAGGGGATCATCAAACCGCCGAGAGAGGGCGAAAAATACTTCCCGCTGGTCAAGGTGATCGAGGTCAACGGCTTGGCACCGGAGATGGTGCGCGACCGGATTCAGTTCGAATACCTCACGCCGCTCTTTCCGGAGACCAAATTCGACATCACGGACAAGGGGCACAACAATCTGTCCACCCGAATCGTCGACCTCTTCGCGCCGATCGGGAAGGGGCAGCGGGCACTGATCGTGGCACAGCCGAAAACGGGTAAAACCATGCTGCTCAAGGCGATTGCGAACGCCATTGCGGACAACCATCCGGAGGCGTACATGATCATGCTGCTGATCGACGAACGGCCTGAGGAGGTGACGGATATGGCCCGGAGCGTCAAGGCGGAGGTGATCGCGTCGACGTTCGACGAACAGGCGTCGCGGCATGTCAAGGTGGCGGAGATGGTGCTCGAAAAGGCGAAACGGATGGTCGAGTGCGGACACGATGTGGTGATCTTCCTCGACTCGATCACGCGGCTGGCACGGGCTTACAATACGGTGCAACCGGCGTCGGGCAAGGTGCTCTCGGGAGGGGTGGATGCCAATGCGCTCCACAAACCGAAACGGTTCTTCGGGGCGGCCCGGAATACAGAAGAGCGCGGTTCGCTGACGATTATCGCGACGGCGCTGATCGACACGGGTTCCAAGATGGACGAGGTGATTTTCGAGGAGTTCAAGGGGACGGGGAACATGGAGCTGCAACTCGACCGGAAGCTCTCGAACAAGCGAATCTATCCGGCGGTGGACATTACGGCTTCGTCTACGCGGCGGGACGACCTGCTGCTCGACCGGGACACGCTCCAGAAGATCTGGATCCTGCGTCGCCACCTGACGGATATGAACTCGGTGGAGGCGATGGAGCTGGTCAAAAAGCAGATGGAGGGGACGGTCTCGAACGAGGAGTTCCTGGCGACGATGAACAAGTAGGGCACGGACAAAGGGGTGGGCTGTCAGCGGCTTGAGGATGCGCAAGCATCCGTCGAAAGTCTTTTTGGTTCTTTTTCTTCAGAAAAAGAACAGTTCGAGGCGGGGCAAAGCTTTTCCGCGCGCGACTGCTGGATAAGGAAATCATTCAAAGCGTCTTGCGCTTTGAATAAGATTTCCGCCAGCGCGCGGACAAAGGATTGGGCCGAGGCTGCCGCAGCAAAACGAAGTTTTGCCCGTCCACGGGACGTGGGGCCCGCGCGCAGTTTTAGGCAGCTTGAGGATGCGTCAGCATCCATCGAAAGTTTCTTTGGTTCTTTCTGTGAACAGAAAGAACAGTTCCAGGCGGGGCAATGACCAGACCGCGCGCCGCCGCCTAAAGAGGGAAATCGTCAAAACTCGCTTGAGTGTTTTGACAAGATTTTCCCAGGCGCGCGTAAGACAGCCTCAATCCAAAGCCGGCCGGAGCCAGCAAGCCGGAAACGAGCCTCGCGAAGTTGCAGGCCTACGCCTTGGGTGGCTTCGGCCCGCTTGAGCTGAGAGCGACGAGGCCGAACTCGACAGATTTGGGGCGAGTTCTTGGTTGTGCTTTGGGCCGTGCTTTTGCGGTTCGTAGAACCGTCGGGCCTGCGGCGGGACATCTTCAATGCCCGGGCCGGACGCCGCAGCCCGAACCTGAAAGAATAGGGCATTGCCAAACGGGTCGGACGCCCGGGCGGAGCGCAACGAACGTAGTGAGTTTGCGGGCCTCCCGAGGGGGAGGCGTCCGGCCCGCGCGGTTCTTCGAACCGCAATAAATGAAAAAAGGGTGACGCCTAATTTAGGATAGCTCCGGTGGGCTTCGGATAGAGAATGCAGATAGCTTGGGGCAGGCCTGTAGAGATGGAGGCTGCCCTTATTTTTAGGGTAGTCCAGCCCCTTGCCCACCGCGGGCACGCGGCCCGTTTATTCCGAGAGGCAACGCAACTGAAAACCATAGACACGGATATGTGTCCAACTGGGTTGATAATCGTTCGTCACGGAACGCAAGCCCAAACCATCCGTACCCTTGGTCGAGGCAGACCACATCGAACCCTCACGTCCGACAGCATCCAGCCCGCCAGTCCCATAATTGCGGACGCCCGGGGCGGTGCCGCTCGGCACTCGAAAGCCGACCGGTGACGAATCAGCGGCTGCTGGCCAGCCGTTTGCAAATCCGCTTCACGAAACCCGGCCCTTCGTAAATAAAACCCGAATAGAGCTGCACCAGCGAAGCACCCGCCTCCAACATCGCCTCCGCATCCTCGACACTCATCACCCCGCCCACACCGATAATCGGAAGCCGGCCACCCGTCTTTTCGCGGATGTAACGCACCATCTCCCGCGACCGGACCGTCAGCGGCGCGCCGCTCAGCCCCCCCTTGCCGATCCCGGCGACACGAGCCTCGTCCGTCGCCAACCCCTCGCGCGAAGTCGTCGTATTGGTCGCCACGATGCCGTCGATCTTGCACGTCTCGACCACCTCGATCATCCGGTCGACCTGTTCGCGCGTCAGGTCGGGCGATATTTTGAGCAGAATCGGCCGATAGTCGGACTGCCCCTGCCGAAACTCCTTGAGCGGTTCGAGGATCGCCACCGTCGAGTCGGTGCTCTGCAACGCCGTCAGGTTCAACACGTTCGGGCAGCTGACATTCACCACGAAATAGTCCACGTAATCGTACAACGCGCGAAACGCCCGGAGATAGTCTGCCGGAGCCTCCTCATTCGGCGTGAGGCTGTTTTTGCCGATATTTCCGCCCACGATCAGCCCCGGACGCCGGTGGCGGAGATTCCGGACGGCGTGTTGCACCCCCCGGTTATTGAACCCCATGCGGTTGATAATGGCCCGGTCTTCGGGCAGGCGGAAACAGCGCGGTTTGGGATTGCCCCCCTGCCCCTTCGGGGTGACCGTTCCGATCTCGACGAAACCGAAGCCCAGCGCACCCAGCATGTCGTACACCTCGGCATCCTTGTCGAACCCGGCGGCCAGCCCGATTGGGTTGGGAAACTTCAGTCCCAGCACCTCGCGTTCCAACGCCGGCGAACGATAGCTGTAAATCGCCCGAAGCAGCGCCCGCGCGCCGGGCACATAGTGCAACAGACGCAGCAGACGGACGATCAGGTGGTGGATGGTCTCCGGCTGGAGGCGGAAGAGGAGCGGTCGAAAGAAGCGATACATGGTGTGGTTCGTTCGGAATATTCGGAATAACTAAAATCGCGCAAAGATACACATTACGGGAGAAGAAAAAATCAGGGTGCCGGGATAAATGCTCGAAGAGGCAACGCAACTGAAAACCGTGGGCGCGGTTGTCCGAGTTGCTGGTGTTGAGGTTCTGCGAATTGAAATTCAAGTCCAGGCCGTTGATGCCGCTCGTGGCGGAAGACCAGCTGAACCCGTTGTTGCCGACGTTCACCGGTTCGCCCGAGTTTGCGTTGCGGTTGCCCGGGAGAAGGCGCGCGAGGCCAGCGGCCGCTGAGGGATTCCGCCCGAGCTGACGCCGCGGAGGGCGAAAGACCGGGGGCGGAGCGCTCTCGTTGGGCGAGAGGGGCTTAACTAACCGGGCCGCCCGTCCGCTTTCGGAAGGGCACGGAACCGGGTCAGTGGGCCGCTGAATTTATGTTCGCTCTGCCGCCGCCTCTCCGACGAAGCGGCGGCACTCCGGAACGGACACCCTGAATGAGAAGGAGCGCGGTCGAGGCGTTTTGCCTTTGTCTTTACCTTTGCCGGACGAAGATAGGCAATTCCGGCGGAATACCGCTCGCGCCCGCCGCCGAGAGCCGCCGGGAGGGCCCGTTTCCGACACACGCGGCCGGATTCCGGAGGCGGCGGACGGGCGCTGCGGCGGCGGATGCAGATTTTTTTTAGGATTTTTTATCTCTCTGTTTGGAGGTATCGGAAATTTGATTACTTTTGCATCGTCAAACAACGCTCGACGGGTTCGCCTGCGGGGGTCGGGCGACGAAAAAAATTCCTCGATAGCTCAGTTGGTTAGAGCACCTGACTGTTAATCAGGGGGTCCAAGGTTCAAGTCCTTGTCGAGGAGCTTCCTTACAAAACGAGGGACAACGCGATTCGTTGTCCCTCGTTTTTCTTTTTTACCGGCCGACCTTATCCGATCGACAACTCGACGGTCTCCGTACGGTCGTCGTGCGAAATGACGACCAACGACCCGCGATAGTCACGAAGCGTGTCGGTCAGAATCGCGAGGCTGTCGATATCGAGGTGGTTGGTGGGTTCGTCGAGCAGCACGATGGCGGGGTCGTGGAGAGTCCACCCGGCCAGCAGGGTCTTGGTGCGCTCGCCGCCGCTCAGGGCGTCGGAGGGGGTGTCGAGGGCGACGTGGCTCAGGCCCCATGCGTCCAGGGCGGCGCGACTCTGCGCTTCGATCTCCCAGTCGTCGCCGAGCGTTTCGAAATCGTCCGGTTCGACGGAGCCGGAACAAATGGCGCGCAGGGCCCGCAATTTATGGGCTATGCCGAGCAGTTCGGCGACGTTCCGCCGGTCGGGGGCGGTCTGCTGGGGAACGAGATAGGGGGTCGACGAGCGGACGAGGCTGCCGGTCGCGGGGGACAACCGACCGGCCAGCAGGTGCAGCAGGGTCGTTTTCCCGGCTCCGTTGGGGCCGACCAGGGAGACTTTCGCGCCTTCGGGCACGGAGAGGGTCAGGTTCTCGAACAAAAATGGAGAATGGGGGTGGTGACGGTACGAAATACCGTTCGCGATAAGACTCATATGGAATAAACGATCGAATGGTGTGCCTCCGCGATGCGGAGGCCCGGTGAAACCTGAATGCGGGTCTGAAGGCGGCATCGGTTCCTCGGAACCGGCCTATCGAACGTTTATGCTCATCGGAGTAGAGTTTGATTTCGGGGACAAATGTAAGCAATTAATCTGAACGGATCAACCGGTTTCCTCTCCTCCCGACGAGTCGGGCTATGGCAGGCGGGGATGAACCACGTGGGAGGAGAGGTGGCCTGAGGGGCTGTATAGATGATGCCGCGGCGGTTCCGTTGGGGTTCGCCGGGGCTTTTCGCGCCGTTTGGGGGACGAGGAGGGGCTGGGGCGCATGACGAAGGGACGAAGAAGCAAAAAGGCGATAGTCGTGCCTAACAAAAGGGTCGGTATGAGTTCTGGGGTTGTCATGGGGATATTTTCTAACATCATTATATAATAATAGGTGGGGCGCCGGGCCGGAGTGTCACATATCAAGTTTCGTGCAAGAATGGATCGGATGGGGGTTTTCTGTCGAACGGGGCGAAAAGATCGCCGGGATTTCGAAGGTTTTTTGGGGGTCTTTATTAGGGGGGAGTTTTTTAGGGGGTTTGTTTTTTTGGGGGGACATGGCCCCGGGCTACCGCGATGCGGGAAACAACGATCTATTCGGGGCGCTGGGCCTCGTCGGAAATCACATAGCCAGCTGGTCTGCGTCGGCTAACGGGGCCTACAGTCTATATGTATATTCCTACAAGCATTACTTCGGTACCGGCGGCTCGGGCCACCGTGCTCACGGTATTCAGTTGCGTTGCCTCTCGGAATAAACGGGCGCACAGGGCGTTCTACTGGCAGCCTCGGCCCTGAGTAACCGCCAGCCTCTACCCTACTTTGGTTTGACTTGATGGGTCGGACGCCCGGGAGGAACGGCAACTCTCGGCGCGCAAGCGGCGTGTTGCGGGCCTCCCGAGGGGAGGCTTCGGCCCGCGCGACTCTGCGAGTCGCAAGAGCATAGCCCAAAGCTCGCCCCAGTTCCCTGCCCCGTGTCAGCCTCACTGCGGCTCCGCTGTCGCTCCGCCGGTGCCGCTCGGCACGCGAAAGATGGGCGGGTCTATCCCTATTCCCGTCGCCCGCGGCAATTCTTGCCGGATTGGCTCTCCGCCAACCGGCAGAATATGCCATCTTACGCGGGCGGGCGACGACTTTTTGACGGGGTCGAGTTTTTTCGCGCGCCTTGCGCGATTCATTCTATTTCGGCTCACCGCCGAAATAGCCGAATCGCTCCTTTAGGCGGGGCGCGCGTCTTTGGCTACAAGAGAGGACTGCCCTTACGCCCGGCGGGCGCACCCTTCGGGTGATTTACTGGCCGCCTCTACCTTATTCTTTGTTTCGCGCGCCTGCGCGATTCATCTATTATTCGGCTTGCGCCGAAATAGCTGAATCGCTTCTTTTGGCGGGGCGCGCGAGCAACTGGAAAGTAGTAACGGCCGCGCGCCATGACGCGAACGCGTCGGCCAAGCGGGCCACACGTCCCGTGGACGGGAAATGCTCACGCATTTCCACTGGCAGCCTCTACCCCCGTTCTTTGTCCGCGCGCCTGGGGAAATCTTGTCAAAACGCGCCAGCGCATTTTGACGATTTCCCTCCCAAGGCGGGGCGCGCGGTCGAGCTTCGAGCCGGACGGAACTGCCCTGCGCGGGCGGCGTCCGGGTGACCCCGGCGGGACGGAGCGATACTGCGTATCGCTTAATCAGTTCGGCCCAGTTCTTAGTGCGCGCCGGGGGAAATCCTGTCAAAACGCGCAAGCGCATTTTGACGATTTCCCTCTTTAGGCGGCGGCGCGCGTTTGTCCTAAAGGAGGGTACTGCCCTTACGCCGGGCGGGCGCACCCTTCGGGTGTTTTACTGGCCGCCCCTACCCCCGTTCTCTGTCCGCGCGCTGGCGGAAATCTTATTCAAACGCGAATCACGCGTTTGAATGATTTCCTTTTCCAGCAGTCGCGCGCGGTCGAGCTTTGACCCGCCTGAAACTGCCCTGCGCGGGCGGCGTCCGGGTGACCCCGGCGGGACGGGAAATGCTACGCATTTCCACTGGCAGCCTCCGCCCTATTCTCCGCGCGCGGGCCTCACTTAGGACACGGAGGGGACGCCAACAAAACACCCAACGGGGATCGCCACCTATCCGAAAACCGACGGATCGAAAGAATTTTAACCCTCGGAAAGCTATTCTTCCACCGAATGGCACTATTTTTGTAACTTCACAAACCCGATATATCCATTAACCCACGAAAAAAGATGAAACGATTACTGATTCTGGGCGCTGTGGCGACCCTCGTCGCTGCTTGCGGCCCGAAACAAAACGCGAAACCCGATCCGCTGGTCGTGGCGAACGACTCGCTCTCGCAGGTGATCGCCGCCAAAGACTCGATCATCAACGACGCCTTCAACAGCATCGGCGAAATCGCGGCCAGCATAGACCGAATCGCTGAACACGAACGGCTGGTGACCGCGGCGGCCGCCTCAGGAACCGAGCTCTCGAAACCGATGAAAGAGCGAGTGGCGGAAAACATCACAGCCATCAGCGAACTGCTCGACAAAAACCGCGCGGCGATCGCCCGGTTGCAGGTGTCGGCCGACAAACTCAAAGAGGCCCGCGTGCAGATCGGAGGACTCGAACGGCTCATCACCCAGTTGCAGGAACAGCTCGACCAAAAGAACACCCAACTCGCGTCGCTGACCGACCAGGTAAAGGCTATGAAAGTCGAAATCGCTGCGCTGGGACATACGGTCACCAACCTCGAACAGGACAAAACCGAATTGCAGGGAGCCGTAGCCGAACAGGATGCCCAGCTGCACACGGTCTACTACATCGTCGGGAAGGAAAAAGAGCTGCTCGACGACCAGATCATCGACAAGAAGGGCTTTATCGGACGCACCCGCGTGATGAACGATCAGGCCAAGCTGGACGACTTCACGGCAGCCGACGACCGGGTGATCGAACGGATTCCGATCGGCAAAAACCGGGTGCGGATCGTCACGATTCACCCCGAAACGAGCTACATCCTCATCAAGGGCGACAACAACCAGATCGAAGAGTTGGTGATTACCGACAAGGACGCTTTCTGGCAGAACTCCAGAATGTTGGTCATCTCGCACAGATAGACGACACGGCCACTCAACGAATCGACCGGGGCTTCTCTTCCACACAAGAGGAGCCCCGGCCTTTTTTATTTTGCCCGGGCCGTTTTGCCGGCGACCGGGGAGACGTTATTTTTGTAACCGACTTTTACCCCCCCGACTATGAAAATCGGAAACCTGGAGCTGGGCCCCGTGCCGCTCTTTCTGGCCCCCATGGAGGATGTCACCGACCCGTCGTTCCGCTACGTCTGCAAGCGGTTCGGGGCGGACATGATGTACACGGAGTTCGTCTCGGCCGACGGGCTGATCCGCGATGCGCGCAAGTCGCTCGCGAAGCTCCGGCTGGCGGACGAGGAGCGTCCGATCGGGATCCAGATCTACGGCAACGAGATCGAACCGATGGTCGAGGCGGCGAGGATGGCCGAGGCGGCGGGGCCGGAGGTGATCGACATCAATTTCGGATGCCCGGTCAAAAAGATTGCGGGGCGGGGAGCCGGGTCGGGCATGATGCGCGACGTCCCCAAGATGGTGGAGATGACGAGGCGGATCGTACAGGCGGTGAGGTTGCCGGTGACGGTCAAGACGCGGCTGGGGTGGGACGAGGAGTCGAAAAACATCGAGGAGATCGCCCTGCGGTTGCAGGACGTGGGGATTCAGGCGCTGACGATCCACGGGCGGACGCGGGCGCAGCTCTACCGGGGCGAGGCGGATTGGACGCTGATCGGGGCGGTGAAGAACCATCCGTCGATCCGGATTCCGATCATCGGCAACGGGGACATCGATTCGGGGCCGAAGGCGGCGCAGATGCTGGCGCGCTACGGGGTGGACGGGCTGATGATCGGGCGGGCGACTTTCGGGCGGCCGTGGATTTTCCGCGAGGTGCGGCACTTTCTGGAGACGGGGGAGGAGCTTCCGCAGCCGACGGTAAGGGAGCGGGTGGCGCTGGCTCGGGATCACCTGGCGCGGTCGGTGGAGCTCAAGGGGGAGCGGACGGGAGTCTTGGAGATGCGCCGACACCTGAGCAGCTATTTCAAGGGGTTGCCGGACTTCCGCGAAACGCGGGCCCGGCTGGTAACGGAGCCTGAGGCGGAGGGGGTGGCCCACTTGCTCGACTACATCGAGGAACGGTGGGGTGAATGGGATGCGAGGGGCATGGTGCCGCCGTTCATCTACGAGAGGCCGTAACGGGGCTCTCGGGGCCCGTTTCCGAAGGTCGGATGGCCCGCCCCGGGCACTCGCTATCGCACGTCGGGAGAGCTGATGGGGGTCGGCGGGAATGGTTACAGCTGGGCGGCTGCAAGCAGGGGGGCCAATAGCCTGTTCTTGGATTTCAGCGTGCTGAATCTAAATCCGACGAGTGCATACTATCGGGTCTACGGTTTTCAGTTGCGTTGCCTCTCGGAATAAACGGGGCAAGAGCTTTCGACGGAACCGATTGGGGACTTAGAATCCGGGCTTATATTTTGTTTCCTTAATTCTGATTTTGGAGGTGCTGAACCGCACGGCCCGCCCCGGGCTTCCGCAGCCACGGAGGAGGTTCATTGTGGAACATCGGCAACGGCGCATATCACTGGAACGCAGAGGGCCATCTCATCCACGCCATACATTTGCACTTCACCATCCAAGAATTACTTCCCCACAATTCGACCTATCGAGCTACCGGTTTTCAGTTGCGCTGCCTCTCGGAATAAACGGGCCGAATGCCCGCGGTGCGCAAGGGGCCGGGTCTACCCTAAACAATCGGGTAGCCTCTACCCTAATTTGGGTTGAATCTCTGCGGTTCGTAGAACCGCGCGGGCCGGACGCCTCCCCCTCGGGAGGCCCGCAACACGCCGCTCACGCGTCGAGAGTTGCCGTTCCTCCCGGGCGCCCGGCCCAAAAAAGCTATCCCCCATTCACCGCCCAATCTGTCTAGTTCGACCTGCTGCGGCGTCCGGCCTGCACGATTCTTCAAATCGCAAGCATTCGCACCCCGTTTTTCGGTTTCGGTCTGCGCGCTCCAGGGGTGGGCCAAAGGCCCAGCGCGCAGGCCCGGCGGCTCTACGAGCCGCAAGAACACCGCCACCTCTCATTCGGCGACATTCGTCCTCGGCGCGCCCCCCCGCGCCGCTGATGCGTCGCTCTCGCCGAGGACGGCGATTCCCTGCGGAATCGCGCTACTCGCTCTCGGCCCAAAGCACAGCCCAATTCTCCGCCCCGTGTCCGCCTCACTGCGGCTCCGCTTGCGCTCCGCCGATGCCGCTCGGCACTCAAAAGATGGGCGTGTCGACTCCTAAACGTCGCCCGCGGCAATTCTGCCGGATTGGCTCACCGCCAACCGGCAGAATATGCCCTTTAAGCGGGCGGGCGACGGGTTTCTCGTGCAGAATCCAGTTTTTTCGCACGTCGTTCTGCGTTCGCGCGCCTGCGCGATTCATCTATATTCGGCTCACCGCCGAAATAGTTGAATCGCTCCTTTAGGCGGGGCGCGCATCTGTTCGACAGGAGGGGACTGCGCTCGGGCCGCGCGGGCCCCACGTCCCGTGGACGGGAAATGCTCGCGCATTTCCACTGGCAGCCTCTACCCCCGTTCTCTGTTCGCGCGCCGGGAAATCTTGTCAAAACACGCAAGCGCATTTTGACGATTTCCCTACTAAGGCATCGGCGCGCGTCTGTTCTACGGGAGGGGACTGCGCTCGGGCCGCGCGGGCCCCACGTCCCGTGGACGGGCGAAACTTACGTTTCGCTACGGCAGCCTCGGCCCACGTTCTTTGTTCGCGCGCCAAAACCGCATCGAATGGGAAGCCAAAAACAAAAGCCGCATCGGGTAACTCCCGATGCGGCTCGCTTATCTGAGAACAAGGCGATAGCCCTGTTCAATTCTATTTCAAGATCACGTCGCTCTGACCGACCATCTGGCCGTCCACATAGACCATCACGGTGTATTGCCCCGCATACAGACCCGTGATGTCATAGTAGATGCTCACAGGCAGATCGTCGCCCTGATAGTCCACCACACGTTTAGCGGTGTACGGGATCGATTCGCCGGCGAAGGTAAACCGACCGCCGTCAGGCGATCCCAGAATATCCGCTTCCGGCGTAATCACGCGAACGTATACGGTCCGTTCCCCAGGAATGGCCACTTCGTTCGCCGTCAGGATAAACTCGGTGACGAGTTTTTCGGTCTGCTTAGCCCGGCTGACGAGTTTGTTCCGTTTGCTGTATGCCAGCAAGGCGACATCCCGTGCCCGAAGTTGCGATGCCCGTTTCACTTTATTGTTCAGTTCCTGGGTCATCTCTTCGGCGGCTTCGGCCCGCAGCCGGTAGGAGGACATCTCGCGTTTGAAGCGCATGTTTTCGCCCACGAGCTGCTGATTGAGCCGGTTCAGGGAGTCGATCTGACGCACGAAGCCCTGCATGGTCGCCCGAAGTGTCCCGAGTTCGCGCTCGTACTTCTTGATTTTGGCGTAGTTCCAGCCGCGTTCTTTCTTGAGCCGATCGAGGAGCGAGTCGGCGATGTGCCGCTGCTGCATGAGCGCGATGTTCATCGTATCGTTGTCGACTTTGAGGTCGCCCATCTGGCCGAGCAGAACGGTCAGCCGATTGGTCAGGGTATCGCGTTCTTCGGTGATTCCGATCTGATCCCGCTTGAGCTCCTGCACTTGTTTCCAGAAGAAGAACGAGATCACGGCCAGAACGATCAGCAGAATGATGATCGCGATCTTCAGCCCTTTGACCGATCCGTTGCCGTCGTGCTGCGGATAGTCGTTGTAGTCGTAGTCGTTGTCGTTATACTCCATAATCTCTCTGTGTATTAGAAAGCTGTCGTTTTTCGTTTCGCGCGCCGGCGACTCCACTTTATATATATGAAGTCCCGACTGATCACACTAACAAACGGCGTGCCACCGATACGGCTTCCGTTCGGAACGAAACCGCGCGGAACACGATTTATGGCAGAAAAAACGGCTCTTGCCATGGGTCGGAAGTTGTCGTGACCGCTACAATTTCGGTGCAAGATAGATAAAAATTCGGATACCAAAAAACTTTTTTTCTGACACTCCATATTTTTCCCTAAAAAGGAGTCATTACCGGAATTATTCGAATACCCTCTTTATTTTAATCACAATTTTCACTAACTTGCGCCGCTCTTCGCGAGACCGGAACGAACGCAACAAAACCCACATACAGAATAACTTAACTTCTTTTTATGACAACCAACCAATCCATTCTCAGCACACCGACGGACGAAAATATGAGCGTTGTGGCTTACAAGGCTTTTATGCTCAAACGGCGTATCATCCTGACTTTGGCGACGGAAGGGGACTGTACGATCGCCGATTTGTCGAGAATCCTGAATGTCAGCAATCCGACGATCACGAAGCTGGTCGGGGAGTTGATCCGCGAGGGGTTCGTGCGCGACCAGGGGAAGATCGAAACGGGCGGAGGACGGAGGCCCTGTGCGTTCGGGCTGGTGTCGGATGCGGGCTATTTTCTCGGGGTGACGATCCAGGAGGGGGAGCTCGGTTTCGGGGTGATCGACCTGAATAAAAACACGGTGACGGTGACGCAGCATGTGCCGTTCACGTACCATACGAATGCGCAGTTTCTGGACAATCTGGCGGCGCGGATCGAGGAGTTCATCGAGTCGCTGGGGGCGGCGGCGCGCGAAAAGATTCTCGGGATGGGGATTGCGGTCAAGGGACGAGTCGATGCGTCGTCGGGGATCATCTATAATGCGATCAACATCGACGGATATCCGCTGGCGCGGCTGATCCACGAAAAAACGGGGATCGAAACGGTGGTCGAAAACGACACGCGGGCGATGACGTATGCGGAGTACCTGAACGGGGATCGGAATGAGGTGCAGAATGCGCTCTTCATCAATATCGGCCGGGGGATCGGGGTCGGAATCATCGTGGGCGGGAAGCTCTACTACGGAAAGTCGGGCTTCTCGGGCGAGTTCGGACACATTCCGTTCTTCGACAACGAAAAGATCTGTCAGTGCGGCAAAAAGGGGTGTCTGGAGACGGAGGCGTCGGGGATGGCGCTCGAAACGAGCTTTGCGGAGAGCTTGCGCGACGGGGCGTCGTCGATCCTGTCGGAGAAGTTCGAACGGGGCGAAACGGTCACGATGCAGGATATCATCAAGGCGACGGAGAGCGACGATGTGCTCTCGATCGACTTGATTACGGATGTGGGCGAGAAGCTGGGACGGGGGATCAGCGTGCTGATCAACCTGTTCAATCCGGAGCTGGTGGTGATCGGGGGGCCGCTGGCGGAGGTGAGCGATTATCTGATGCTGCCGATCCGCACGGCGCTGAACAAATATTCGCTGCGGCTGGTGACGCGGGACACGACGCTGCGCATCTCGACGCTGGGCGAGACGGCGGGGGTATTGGGGGCTGCTCTCCTGACGCGGAACCGGATGCTGGGGATCCTCTAACGACACGTTCGGCGTTCCTTGTATCGGCCTGAGGCACTCCGCAGGGCGGGCTTGTATTATTACGGTCTCAGCGCGCTTTGCGCGCGAACTGATGAATGGGGCGAGGCGGCCAATAAAACGCCCTGTGGGCGCGCCCGCCCGGCGTAAGGGCAGTATCCTCAAACCAAATCGCGCGCCACGCCTAAAGAAGCGATTCAGCGATTTCGGCGGTAGCCGAATATAGATGAATCGCGCAAGGCGCGCGAAATAAAGAACAATGCGAAACACCGTCGCCCGCCCTTTTAAGCGGGCGATGGCCAAGGCGGCGGAGCGAAAGCGGAGCCGCAGTGAGGCTGACACGGGGCGGAGAATTGGGGCAAGCTTTGGGCCGTGCTGTTCTTCGGGCTCGAAAACCGCAGCCGGTTTTCGAGCCGCGCTGGGCTTAGCATAGGGCTGAGATTTGGGCTTTGCTTTGGACTGTGCTGTTGGCTGAGCTTTTGCGACTTGCAGAGTCGCACAGTCCGCCGCCCCGGCAGGCGGAGGGCTGCAACTCGTCGGAGCTCGTTGCTGCTCTCCGCTGGCGGCGAACTTCCCATGATGGGGCGGTGCTTATGCGACCCAAAGGGTTGCCGGCCTTGTCGCCCAGCGGCGAAGCCGCTCGGGGGGTGGGCGACAGGCCGAAACCAAGAGCTTTAGGCGGTGAATGGGTGCGGTGCTCGTGCGACCTTTAGGTCGCCGGGCCTGCGCGCTGGGCCTTTGGCCCACCCGGGGAGCGCGCAGCCCGAAACCGACAGAATTGGGGCAGAGAATTGGCTGTGCTTTGGGAGGTCAGACGCTCGGGAGGTACTGTCATGGGGTAGAGGCGGCCAGTAAAAGACGCTGTGCGTCCCTCCCGAGGGAGAGGCGTCCGGCCCGCGCGGTTCTGCGAACCGCAGGAACACAACAAGGGTAGAAGCTGCCGCTTGGGGTAGAGACAGCCAGCAAAACACCCTGTAGACACCGCCCCGGGCTACCGCGACGCAGGCAACGATGGGCGACCGGGGGGATTGATAAGCACTTGGAATGGCGGTTACATTTGGTCTTCCACATCCTATGATTCGGGTAGCCATTACCGCAGTTTGTACTTGTACTTCGGCATGCAAAGCCTCGGCTCCAACGGCACGGGTTATCATGCCACCGGTCTTCCGTTGCGCTGCCTCTCGGAATAAACGGGACACGGGCGACACGCAAAAACTGGCCGGATCTACCCGAAACGTGAACACAAGCGGCCCTCCGGGCTTCCGCTACGGCACCTCGGGCGCGGCAAGCAACAGCGGCAGCAGCGGGTTCGGCTACTCGGCGTCGGTGAGCAGCAGCCAGGGGATGTACTTGGATTTCCATGCGGCGGGCCTCACTCCCAGCAACTCGGACGGCCGCGCCTTCGGTTTTCCGTTGCGTTGCCTCTCGCGCCCACAGGGCGTTCTGCTGGCAGCCTCTACCCAAAAACTGGCTGGAACTACCCCAAGGGGCAGCCGCTACCCGAAAGCGACCCCAAGCAACTGGCCGCCTCGGCCCAAAAGCTTTCGAATGCCGAACGGCCCGAGACAGAGCATCTACGGGATCGAACGCACACCGCTGCCCGTTTTTTATAGAAAGAACTGATTATCATCAAATAAAACAGCCATGAGCAAACAAAACTTTTCGAACGATTTTCGGTACCTGCTGGCCCGGCTCGGGATCGGCATCGTCGCCTCGGTAGCCGTCACGGGGATTGCCGCCGGACTGCTCCACCTCGGATTCTGGAACTACTGGTGGACGCTGCTGGTAGGAGCCGCACTCGGCGGCATACTCTTCTACAAACGCTTCTTCGAAGCCCAACGGGCCATCTTCTGGGCCGGGATGATCCTGACCGCGCTGCCCGCCGCGGCGTTCCAATACACGCTCTTCTACACCGAAGACAAAGCCGCCGTATTCGACTCGCTGGGCGACTACAACCCGACCGAAGACCACCACAGATTCCTCGAAATCGAGCACTGGTACTACAGCACCGGCGACATGGGAGCCGTGGAGGTCACCACGGAACGCAGACGGCGCGGGCGGGTGACAGGCACCTCGAAACGGGTTTATGTGGCGGTTCCGATGTTCGTCGATTCGACGGATACGCAGCCCAAGGTCTGGATGGCGCTGGACTTCGACCAGAAAAAGGCCGACCGCATCTTCCGATCGGGCAACGACGATGATCTGATCGGGTTCGACCGCATCTGCTGCTTTGAACGCGTATCGCCGTCGCTGGCCGACGACTTCCGAAGCGCGATCGACTACTGCGACGCGGACAGCATGAAATGCCTCCGCGACGAGGCGATTTTCCTCATGCCGCTCTACAAACCGTTCATCCCGCGCGGCCAGTGGATGCTCTACAGCCTGTACACGCTGGCGGGGGCGATAGCGGGGATGGCGATTGTGGCGCTCTGTGTCCGCGATCCGGAAGAAGACGAAGACGAGGAAAATGAGAACGAGGAGGAAGAGAGCGACGAGAGAGAGGATAATTAAGGTAGAGCGATCTGCTTTCGAAGCACACGATCGGCGCGCCCCGGGCTACCGCGTCGCGAGCTCGGGCGAAGCGGCGAACGTCAGTTCCTTCGGATACTATTGGTCGGCGGCGACCAGCGACACTTTCGGAAAGCGTTTGGGTTTCAGCGCGACGTGGCTCGATCCTTGCGACGCATACGGTCGCGGTTACGGTTTTCAGTTGCGTTGCCTCTTGGAATAAACGGACGCACGGCGGCTTTTGATGGCCGGGGCTACCCCAAATGGGAAACAAGGCAGGCCGATTGTTTGAGGTAGAGACACTTAGGGTAGAGGCGGCCAGTAAAACGCCCTGCGGCACCGCCCCGGGCTACCGCCATTATACGAGTGGAACGGGGGGCGACGGCGGCAACAACGGGTACAGTTGGTCGTCCATCGCTCGAGGGGTGGGGAGTCTGTGTTTGTATTTCGGCGGGACTGTGCTGGGCCCCAGCAGTACGCCGGGTCGTGCCCACGGTTTTCAGTTGCGTTGCCTCTCGGAATAAACGGTGCCGCTCGGCAACCGAAAGATGACTGGAACTACCCCAAGGGGCAGCCTCTACCCGACTGTAATTTAATTCCGGCGGACGGAGCCAGCGGGGGCCGAACGAGCATCGCGAGTGGCGGCCCTACGCCGGAGGTGGCTCCAGCCCGCGCGGTTCTACGAACCGCAGAAGCACCGCACAATTTTCTGAACTTCGGCCTGTCGCCCACCCCCCGAGGCGCTCCGCGCCTGGGCGACGAGGCCGGCGGTTCGGAGAACCGCGCTATTCACTCTTAGTTAAAGCGGGTCGAAGCCTGCGGGGCCTAAAACGAGCCTCGCGAGTTGCGGGCCTCCGCGGGCGGAGGCTTCGGCCCGCGCGACCCTAAAGGGTCGCAGAAGCGCAGCCAACGGTTCAACCCAACCCACCGCCCCATGCTCGGCCCAGCGCGGCGCGAAAACCGGCTGCGGTTTTCGCGCCCGAAGAACAAGCACAGCCCAAAGCGTACCCCAATTCTCCGCCCCGTGTCCGCCTCACTGCGGCTCCGCTGTCGCTCCGCCGCGTTTTCGCGCGCCTTGGGAAATCCTGCCAAAACACGCCAGCGATTTTTGACGATTTCCCTCTTTAGGCGAAGCGCGCGGATTTAGTTGGAGGGTACTGTACCTTTCTTGAAAGAAAGGTACCCAAAGAACTTTTAGAGCGCATCCCTGCGGGATGCTCTGGCCGGGTCTACCCTAACGGCCCCTGCCTCGGAACGGCACAAACTGCGTAACACTGGATAATAACACCCGCCCCACCTCCCTTCGAACCCTCGGAACAAACACGAACAAACACATGAAATATTTAGCGTTGATCCCCGCACGGTACGCCTCCACCCGATTCCCCGGAAAACCGTTGGCCGATATTCATGGAAAACCCATGATCCAACGCGTCTACGAACGATGCCGGGGGGTGTTCGGCGAACCCTGCTACGTCGCTACGGACGACTCGCGGATCGAGCGGGCCGTCACTGCGTTCGGCGGGAAAGCCATCATGACCTCCACCGCGCACCGGTCGGGCACTGACCGGTGCGCCGAAGCGCTCGACACCGCAGAACGCCTCACCGGCGAACGGTTCGACGTCGTGGTCAACATCCAGGGCGACGAACCGTTCATCGCCGTCGAACAGCTCGAACAGATCCGCCGCTGCTTCGACGATCCCGCCACACGGATCGCCACGCTGGTCAAACCGTTCGGGCACGACGAAGATATCTTCAACCCCAACTCGCCGAAAGTCGTCCTTTCGACTACAGGCGACGCGCTCTACTTCAGCCGCAGCCCCATCCCCTTCCTGCGCGGCGTGCCCCGCGAGGAGTGGCAGGCGCGACACACCTACCTGAAACACATCGGATTATACGCCTACCGCAGCGACGTGCTCCGGGAGATCACCCGCCTCGCCCCGTCGACGCTCGAACAAGCCGAATCGCTCGAACAACTGCGATGGATCGAAAACGGCTACCCGATCCGCACGGCGGTGACGCACGCCGAAACCCACGCCATCGATACACCGGAAGACCTGCAACGGGTGCTCGACCTCTTCCCGACGGACGACACGAAATAAACTGAGAACCAATGGTTAGCATCGAATTAATTACAGTGGGCGACGAGCTGCTCATCGGACAGGTAGTCGACACCAACTCGGCCTGGATCGGGCGCGAACTCGGCAACATCGGGGCGCAGGTCGACCGGATCGTCTCGGTGCACGACACGGCGGAAGAGATTGCGGGAGCTGTCCGAACGGCTCTGGAACGGGCCGACACGGTTATCCTGACGGGCGGACTCGGGCCCACGCGGGACGATATCACGAAACGGACGCTGGCCGGGCTGTTTTCGGAGGGAAAGATGGTGCGGAACGAGGCGGTTTTCGAACAGGTGCGCCGGATGACGACCGAACGGGGCATGGCGTTCAACGCGCTGAATCAGGCCCAGGCCGATGTGCCGGAAGGGTGCACGGTACTGCCCAACCGGCTGGGGACGGCTCCCGGGATGCTCTTCGAACGGGAGGGCGCAGGAGGGGGGCGGAAACTCGTCTTCTCGCTGCCGGGGGTGCCGTTCGAGATGAAGGCGTTGGTCGAAGAGCAGGTGATTCCGCAGATTCGCAGGCACTTCGCATTGAGGGCGGTGGTACACCGTACGATGATGACTTTCGGACTGGCGGAGTCGGCGCTGGCGACGACCATCGCGCCGTGGGAAGAGGCGTTGCCGGAGTGGCTCCATCTGGCTTACCTGCCCAATCCGAGGGGGATTCGGCTGCGGTTGTCGGCCTATGATGTCGAACCGCAAACGGCACGGGAGGAGATCGAGGCGCGATTCCGGACGCTCGAAGGGTATATCGCGCCGTATCTGTTAGGGTATGAACCGGCTTCAGTGGAGTCGGCGGCGGCGAAGCTGCTGGCGGAGCGGGGGGCGACGCTGGCGGTGGCGGAGTCGTGCACGGGAGGAGCCATATCGGCCCGGATCACGGCTCTGGCAGGGGCGTCGGAGTACTATCTCGGGGGGGTGACTTCGTACAGCAATACGGCGAAAACGGCGATGCTGGGGGTCTCGGCGGCCGACATCGAACGGCACGGGGCGGTGAGCGAGACGGTGGCGCGCCAAATGGCGGAGGGAGCTTTGCGGCGGTTCGGAGCGGATTTTGCCGTCTCGACGACGGGGGTGGCGGGGCCGGGAGGCGGAACGCCGGAAAAACCGGTGGGCACGGTCTGGATGGGGTTGGCATGGCGGGAGCCGGCTACGGATTCCGAACCGCAGGTGCAGAGTTTCGCCCGGTTGATGCGGTTCGGTGAGTTGCGCGAACAGAACATCGAACGGGCGGCGACGCATGCGCTGAACATGCTGCGTCTCCACTTGCTGGGCTTCCCGGAGGCGTTCCAACAGACGGGGATGCTGTAACAAAGCCGGGTGGCGTGCGGGCAGAGTGTTGGGCTGAGCTGCCGTGCGTTACTTGGGTGTAGAGGCTGCCATTTGCCCACCGCGGGCACGCGGGGCCTGCCCGGCGTAAGGGCAGTACCCTCCTATAGCCAAAGACGCGCGCCCCGCCTAAAGAAGCGATTCAACTATTTCGGCGGTGAGCCGAAATAGAATGAATCGCGCAGGCGCGCGAAAACGCGGCGAAGCGCAAGCGGAGCCGCAGTGAGGCGGACACGGGGCAGAGAGTTGGGGCGAGTTTCTGCGGCTCGTAGAGCCGCGCGGGCCGAAGCCTCCCCCAGCGGAGGCCCGCAACTAACGTTGCTATGGGCCCCGCAGGCTTCGGCCGCTTGAACTGAGAGCGAATAGTGCGATTCCTCACGGAATCGCCGTCCTCGGCAAGAATTGCCGCGGGCGACGGTTAGGACACGTTCATCTTTCGCGTGCCGAGCGGCACCGGCGGAGCGATAGCGGAGCCGCAGGGAGGCTGCACGGGGCAGAGAACTGGGGCGAGTTTTGGGCGTGTCTGTCTTTTGGGCGGGAAAACCGTAGCCGGTTTTCCCGCCGCGCTGGGCCGAACATGGAGTTGGGATTTGAGCGGTGCTTGTGCGCCCCGCAGGGTCGCCGGCCTCGGCGAGGGCGACGCTTTAGCGGCGCGAGGGGGGCGCGCCGAGGACGAACCCGACAGGCCGAAACTGACAGGCTGGGGGTAATGAAGGAGGCGTTGCTCCTGCGACCCGTTGGGTCGCAAGCCTCGTCGCCCAGCGGCGAAGCCGCTCGGAGGGAATGGGCGACAGGCCGAACTCGACAGAAAAAGGCCGAGCTTCTGTGACCCGCAGAGCCGCAGAATACCCCAAAACCTCCGCTTCAGAACCCTACAACCGCTCCGAAGCCCCGAAATACAACCGACCTCAAATCATATCATTCAAAAACCGATGCGAAAAATACTCCTATTTTCTCTATTCCTCGTAGTCGGGCTCACCGCCTCTCAGGTACTGCCCAACCTCCTCTCCGACAGCGGGTACGGCACATTCAAACAGACCGCCGATCTGATGCTCTACATCTGCCTCGCCTTCATCATGATCAACGTCGGGAGGGAGTTCGAAGTCGAGAAATCACGCTGGCGGAGCTACGTGAGCGACTACTTCATCGCGATGGCCACCGCAGCGTTACCGTGGCTCCTGGTTGCCGTCTACTACGTCTTCGTGCTGCTGCCCGAAAGCTATTACGGAGACTGGGGCGCGTGGAAAGAGAGCCTGCTGCTCAGCCGGTTCGCCGCACCGACATCGGCCGGAATCCTCTTTACGATGCTCGCCGCCATCGGACTCCAGAGCAGTTGGATCTACCGGAAAATCCAGGTGCTGGCCATCTTCGACGACCTGGACACCATCCTGCTGATGATTCCGCTGCAAATCATGATGGTCGGATTCCGACTGGAAGTAATCGTGATACTGGCGGTCGTCACCGTCCTGCTGGGTTTCGGATGGAAGTTTCTGGCCCGGTTCCGAATCGGACAACGCTGGTGGGCCATTCTGCTCTATGCCGTGGGGGTGATCTTCGTGACGTGGCTCGTGAACCGGCTCTTCCACATCCATATCGAAGTCTTGCTGCCGGCGTTCGTCTTAGGGATGGTGATGCGTCATCGGCACATCGACTCCCGCGTCGAACGCAATGTATCGACAGGTATCTCGCTCCTATTCATGCTGTTAGTCGGGCTGAGCATGCCGTATTTCGTGGGCGGCGGGGCGATGAGCGGTTTTTCGGCCTCGTCGGCGGCCGAGGGGGGCGAGCCTTCGATCCTCGGGATGCAGCCGATGATCTCGTGGGGGGCGATTGCGGTGCATGTGGTGGTGGTTTCGCTGCTGTCGAACGCGGGTAAGTTGGTGCCGTTGTTTTTCTACCGCGACCGGATGCTGGAGGAGCGGCTGGCGCTGTCGGTGGGGATGTTCACGCGGGGCGAGGTGGGAGCCGGGATTATCTTCATCGCGCTGGGATACCGGATCGGCGGCCCTGCTTTGGTGATTTCGGTGCTGACGCTGGTGCTGAACCTGGTACTGACAGGCGGTTTCGTGGTGTGGGTAAAGAGACTGGCGATGCGGGCCTACGGCGAGCAGCAGACGGCGTAATATATAGATATTAAAATAGAAAGGGGGTGCTCGATGAGCACCCCCTTGTCTTCTATCTTTTTATTCTTCGGTTATAAATCCTCGCCGTCGGCACGATTGTATTCGTTGTCGTAATACATTAAAATAGAATATTCCCCATACGACGACTCTTTAATCATAAACCAGACCGACTTTTTCGAATATCTCTCCATCATATATTCAAACGACATTTTGAACATATCCGATCGCATTTCGTCTGTCGCATTCGCAATTTGCTCCTCTGTATACTTCGACAATAAAATAGACTTCAACTCTTGTGTAATGGCCGCTGAATCAGTAGCCGGTTGTTGGTAGAAAACCGCTTCGTACCGTTTTTTATTGACCAATATTTCATAAGAAATCTTCTCATCCTCGGGTATTGTATAATCATCCTGCAAGGCCGTATACCGAGAATTATTTGCGAATTGTTGGCATAAATGGTTAAACCGAATCCGAATAGCGGTTTCATTAACGGGATAAGCATCGGCAACCAGAATCCGGTAAACCTTATTATTATTCGTTACGACATGGACTTTAACCCGATAACCGTTGAATTCCCCGTTCAAAATATCGCTATCATAGGAAGAACTTCGAAAACCCTTCTCTTTTAGTTTGCGAATCATCTCGGACTTGCTGCCATCGACCGGAATACCCAGAAAACGGGTCACATCTTTTTGCGCCCATGCGGCGATTGAAAGCAGGAGCAAAAACGTCAGGGTAAATAACTTTTTCATAGCATTTTCTCCGTTCTCCAGCTCCGTAAGAACCTTTTGTATTAAACGACGAAGCGTGGAACTGCCATGCCACGTCTTTGTTTGGAGGTCCTGAGAAAACCCGAGATACAGATGTAGAAATAGCAGCCCACGCTATACGCGTGAGAACCGCTACGCCATCCTTGTATCTCGTTTTGAAAATTTCTCAGGTTTCCAAACTACAAGATGAGCATAACGCTTCTTTTCATATGTTCAGGAAAGAGTCGCCTCTGTCCGAATACAAAATTACGTAAAAGTTATCAACTTTATTTCTCGTAAACCCGCAGCCCCACGGCTGGAAGCTCGTCCGCCAATTGCGCCTCCGGAGGCAGCAGCGGCGCAGCCACCCCCCCGCTCCACCGCACCGCCTCGACCGGGTAGAGCTCACGCACCGACAAACCCGACGTGAAGACCCGCGCCTCGTCCCACAACCCCGTGCCGATGAACGACTCCAACACCCGACGCCCCCCCTCCACGATCAGCGACTGCACCCGATACGGCACTCCGGCCAGCACACGCAACACATCGGCCAGCGTCTCGAACCCCTCGACCGTCACCTCCGACCGACCGGCGAACCGCGTCCGCGCCTCGGCACACCGCTCCGGCGAGGTGAACAGCACCGTCCGCGCAGCGCCGTCGCTGAACAGATGCAGCCCCTCGGGCAACGACAGCCGACGGTCGAGCACCACCCGCAGCGGGTTCCGCCCCTCCCACGCCCGCACCGTCAGCGACGGATCGTCCAGTCGCGCCGTCTCCGTCCCGACGAGGATGGCATCCTCCTCGGCCCGCCAGCGGTGCACCAGCACCCGCGCCGCAGGGCCCGTCATCCACGCCGCCGGAACCTCCCGACCCGGCCGGACGGCATCCAGATAACCGTCCGAAGTCTGCGCCCACTTCAGTATCACATAAGGCCGCCCGCAGTTCTGGGCCGTGAAAAACCGGCGGTTGAGGTGCAGACACTCGGTCTCCAGCACCCCTACCCTCACCTCGACGCCCGCCTCGCGCAGCCGAGCCACGCCCCGGCCGCTCACCTCGCAATACGAATCGATGCACCCCACCACGACCCGCGGAATGCGCCGCGCGACGATCAGTTCGGCGCACGGCGGCGTCCGGCCCCAGTGGCTGCAAGGCTCCAGCGAGACGTACAACGTGCTCTCCGGCAACCGATCGCCGTATCCCCGGGCCTCGGCATCGGCCACGGCGTTCACCTCGGCATGGGCCTCGCCGCACCGACGGTGCCACCCTTCGCCGATGATCCGCCCGTCGTGCACGATCACGCAGCCCACCATCGGATTGGGCGCCGCCGCGCCGGCTCCGAGGGCGGCCAGCTCCAGGCACCTTTTCATATACAATTCTTCGGTCATGGAGGCAAATTTACGTATCTTTGCTCAATATGACGCTTCGGGAAACAAGTCGCCTCGCCGTCGCCCGGCTGAGCCCGTTGTACGGGACAGACGAGGCGCGGGTCGTCGTCTCCAGGCTGTTGGAAGAGAAATACGGCATCGGACGGTTAGCGGTCGCCTTGCAGGGCGACGCGGCGTTCGAGCCCGGCGAGGCGTGGGAGGAGGATCTCCGGCGGCTGGAGCGGTGGGAACCGGTGCAGTATGTCACGGGGCGGGAGGAGTTCTACGGCCGCTCGTTCGAGGTGACGCCCGACACGCTGATCCCGCGGGGCGAGACGGAGCAGCTGGTACGGACGATTCTGGACGGATCGCCCCGGCGGCGGGTGCTGGACATCGGGACGGGGAGCGGGGCGATCGCCGTCACGCTGGCGGCAGAATGGGGGGCGGAGACCTGTGTCGAGGCGTGGGACATTTCGGAGGGGGCGCTGCGGGTGGCGGCTCGGAATGCGGAGGCTCTTGGTGTGGGAGGGCGTGTGCGGTTCGTGCGGCGGGATGTGTTGAGCGGCGGGCCACCGGTGCCGGAAGCGGAAAAGTTCGACCTGGTGGTGAGCAATCCGCCCTACGTGCTCGATTCGGAGCGGGCTGAGATGCGGGCCAACGTGGTGCGCTATGAACCGGAGGGGGCGTTGTACGTGCCGGACGACGACCCGCTGCGCTTCTACCGGGCGATCGCGCGGCTGCCGCTCCTGAAACCGGGGGGCGAGCTCTGGTTCGAGATCAACGAACGGTTCGGCCGCCAGACGCGGGAACTGTTGCAGGGACTGGGCTATGCCGATGTGCGGGTGATGCGCGATCTGCACGGGCGCGATCGGTTCGTGCGGAGCAGGCGGCAGGAATAACCCCAGGAAACGCCCGGAGCCGGCGACAACGCCGACGAGCAGGGCGAGCGGCGGCCCGTCGCGGGGGCGGCTCCGGGCCGACAGGAAAAGCTTCCGGCCCGTATGACACAAAAACTACATCTATTATCATGGTCTACTACGGCGACGAAGAGTTCGGCTACGACCGCCACCCGAGGCGGCGGAGGCTCGAAAACATCGACTTCTCGAAACCGGCCAAAACGCCGGAACGCGCCCTGGAGTCGCTGATGCTCAGCTGCGCGAAGAGCGAACGGTGTATCAGCGACATCCGGCGGTCGCTCTTCCGGTGGCGGATGAACAAGGAGGACTACGACCCGATCATCGAACGGCTCGTCCGCGAGAAGTTCGTGGACGAGGAGCGCTATGCCCGGGCCTATGTGCGCGACAAGATGAGCTGCGCCAACTGGGGCCGACGGCGGATCGAGCTGGGGCTGAGAGCCAAAGGGATTCCGAAGGAGATCATCGCCGAGGCGCTGCAGCAGATCGAGCCGGAGCGCCAGACGGAGAAGCTGGAGCTGATCCTCTACCGCCGGCTGCTGCGCGAGCGCGATCGGGCGAAGAGCGCTTACGACCTCCGGACGCGGCTCTTCCGGTGGGCCATGGGGCGGGGATACGACTACGCCGAGATTCAACGGATGCTGGAACGAATACTGGCCCCGGACTACGATCCGGGCGAAGACTTCACACGATGGTAATCGACTGGAAACGACTGTTTTTCATGGCCGCGACGACCGTTTGGGGCGTCGCGCAGGCCGCCGGAGCCGCACAGGGAAAGGCGGTTTACGGGGCGGAGTACTACCGTTCGCCGGTGGGATTCGCGATTCAGCTGGCGGGGAACGTGGGCGAGATCCGCTCGGGACACTTCCACACGGGGCTCGACATCCGGGCGCTGCAGGGGCCGGGCAGTCCGGTCTACGCCGCGGCGGACGGCTTCGTCTCGCGCGTGGGGGTCTCGCCGACGGGCTACGGACACGTGCTCTACATCACCCATCCGAACGGCGAGACGTCGGTCTACGGACACCTGGAGAGCTTCGAACCGCGCATCGCGCGGTGGGTGCGGAGCCAGCAGTATGCCAAGCGGTCGTTCCGCGTAGACCTCTATCCGGCGAGCGGACAGTTCCCGGTGAAACAGGGCGAACGGATCGCGGCGCTGGGCAACACGGGCTCGTCGGGCGGGCCGCACCTCCATTTCGAGATCCGCGACGCCTACGGACGGCCGCGGAACCTGATCGCCGAGGGGGTCTTCACCGTGCCCGACCGGATTCCGCCGACGGTGAGCCGGGTGCTGCTCTACGAGATCGACTCGGTGGCGGGAGCTCCTCGTCGGCGGCTGCGGCAGGCGGTGGCGGTGCGGACGCTGCCGGACGGGACGACGCAGCCGGAGGACTCGGTGCTGACGCTCCACGGGCCGGGGTACTTGGCTTACGAGGTGATCGACTACAAGGACGGACGGTCGAATACGATGGGGGTCTACAGCCTGCGGCAGGCGGTGGACGGGGGACGGCACTTCAGCTTCCGGCTCGACCGGATCGACTTCGCGACCACCGGCTATGTGGCCGCTTTCGTCGACTATCCGGAGAACCGCTGTGCGCGACGGACGTCGGTGCTGCGGGCGTACGTCTCGCCCAATAACCGGCTGGCGAACTACGGGCCGGAGCGGCGGCTGGGCGACGGGACGATCCGGGTGGCCGATTCGGCGGGACGGCGGGTCGAAACGGTGATCCGCGACGACGCGGGGAATACGACGACCCTGAGGTTCACCATTGTGCGGGGCGAGCCGATGCCGGCGGCCGAGGAGCCGCAGGGGCGGGGGGTGATGTGGTGGAGCGGCGCGCAATTCCGGCTGCCGGGAGCGACGGTCGACATCCCGGGGCGGGCGCTGTACGAGTCGATGGTGCTGGAGGCGGCGCAGGATACGGTGGCGGGGCGACCGGTGGTACGGATCGGGTCGGAGGATGTGCCGCTGCAACGGGCGGCGACGATCTCGCTGGCGGCGGACAGCGTGCCGGCTTCGCTGCGGAGCAAGCTGGTGGTGGTATCGGTCGACGACCGGGGCCGGCTCTCGAACGTGGGCGGAAGATGGGAGGCGGAGACGCGGCGGGTGGTGGCGCGGAGCAAGCGGCTGGGGTGTTTCGCCGTAGCGGCGGACACACTGGCACCGGTGGTGACGGGGGTTTACGCGTCGGAGGGCCGGATTCCGGCGGGCGAGACGGTGCGGTGGCGGGCGACGGACGACCTGTCGGGCATCGTGCGCTACTCGCTGACGGTGGACGGGCGGTGGGAGCTGCTGGCGTGGGATCCGAAGAGCCGCACGCTGGAGTACGTGCCGCAGCGGGCGGCGGCGGGAGCGGAGACGCGGCACCGGCTGGTGCTGACGGTGGGCGATGCGAAGGGAAATGTCAAAACATGGAAAGGGACATACATATGGTAAATCCGAAGATCGAAGTATGCGCCAATTCGGCGGCGAGCTGCGTGGCGGCGGAGCAGGGAGGAGCCGTGCGGGTGGAGCTCTGCGCGGGGATTCCGGAGGGGGGGACGACGCCGAGCTACGGCGAGATGGTGACGGCCCGGCGGACGATCGGAATTCAGCTGAACGTGATTATCCGGCCGCGGGGGGGCGATTTTCTCTACACGCCGGCGGAGATGCAGACGATGCTCCTCGACATCGAGGCGGCCAAGGCGGCGGGGGCGGACGGAGTGGTCTTCGGCTGCCTGCGGGCGGACGGGACGATCGACGTGGAACGGAACGCGGAGCTGATGGCGGCGGCGGGCGGCCTCTCAACCACGTTCCACCGGGCTTTCGACGTCTGCCGCGACCCGTTCGAGGCGCTGGAGGAGATCATCGCGCTGGGGTTCGACCGGATTCTGACCTCGGGACAGGAGGCCAGCGCGCCGGCGGGCTCGGCATTGATTGCCGAGCTGGTGCGCCGGGCGCAGGGGCGGATTATTATTATGCCGGGTTGCGGGGTGAACGAATCGAATGTGGCGGATTTGGCGCGGGCGACGGGTGCCGCAGAGTTCCACATGTCGGCGCGGCGACGGGTCGAGGGGGGAATGGCGTACCGCAACGAGCGGGTCTCGATGGGCGGGACGGTGACGGTCGAGGAGTTTGCGCGGGATATCACGGATCCGGAGCGGGTGGCCCGGTCGATCGAGGCGTTGCGGCATGTATGACCTGATCGTCATAGGCGGCGGGCCGGCGGGCCTGATGGCGGCGGGACAGGCGGCGGCATATCTTGGCGGACAGGGGCGTGTGCTGCTGCTCGAAAAGATGGAAAAACCGGCCCGCAAGCTGCGGATTACGGGCAAGGGGCGGTGCAACGTGACGAACGACCGGCCGCGGGAGGAGTTCCTCGCGAAGGTGCGGCAGGGAACGGACTTTTTCCGCCCGGCGTTCGAGGCGTTCGACAACCGGGCGGCTATCCGCTGGTTCAAATCGGAATTGGGGATGCCGCTCGCACACGAGCGGGGCGGGCGGATTTTTCCGGCTTCGGGACGGGCGTGGGACGTGGCGGAGGCGTTGGCGGCGTGGGCCGTTTCATCGGGGGCGGAAATTCGGTGCCACGCAGCGGTCGGGGAGCTGACGATAGCGGACAACCAAATTCAGGGGGTGATGCTGGAGTCGGGAGAGCGGCTCGAAGCGCGGGCGGTAGTGCTGGCGACGGGCGGGGTGAGCTATCCGACGACGGGCTCGACGGGCGACGGACACGAGATGGCGGACGCAGCGGGACACCGCATCGAGCCGCTGAGACCGGCTTTAGTGCCGTTGGAGGTGGCGGTTCCGGGAGGACTGAAGGGGCTGATGCTGAAGAACGTAGAACTATCTTTGCTGGTGGACGGCACGGTGGCGGAGCGGCGGTTCGGCGAGATGGAGTTCACGGCGGAGGGGATCGCGGGCGGGGCGATCGTCCTGCAAGTGAGTCGGACGGCGGTGGACGCGCTGATCGACGGGCGGCGGGTGGAGCTCTCGGTAGACTTGAAGCCGGCCCTTTCGGTGGAAAAGCTGCGGAACCGCATCGGACGGGAGATCGAGGCGCTGGACGGGGATACGCCGATTAAGGTCTTATTACAGAAGCTATTACCGACACAGTTGCGATCGGTTATCGCACGGGCGGCGGGGCTTTCGCTGTCGGCACCGGCGGGCGAGCTGACGGAGCGGGAGAGGGAGCGGCTGGCGACGATATTGAAAGGGTGGCGGTTTGCGGTGCGGGACTATCGGCCGTTCACCGAGGCGATCGTGACGGCGGGCGGGGTCGATCTGGCGGAGGTCGACCCGCTGACTCTGGCTTCGCGACGGGTCAGGGGGCTCTACTTCGCGGGCGAACTGCTTGACATCGATGCGGATACGGGCGGATACAACATCCAGATCGCTCTCTCGACGGGCTATCGGGCGGGGCGGTCGGCGGTGGCACGAATAAATCGCAAATGACACGGTATCAACTCTATACACGACTTCAACACGCGCTTACGGCACGGCATTGGCGGGGACATGGCATCCACTCGCCGATGATGTACCGTTTCGTGCGCGAGGTGGTTCTTCCGCAGCGGCGAAGGCGGTTGCCGGAGGTCATTGCGGCTCGATATGGGGCTGAAAATGTGAAAATTGTGCGTTCCGTAGCGGAACTGACCGACGGGGAGGGGACAAAGCGGGTGGTCTGTCTGCTCGAACCGTTCCGCACGGCGCAGGAACGGCGCGATTTCGATCGCTGGTTCGCCGAAACCCATGTCGTGGCGGCTCATTTACAGGGACTTCTGGTTCTCTTTTTCGACCCGAAGCTCCAAAAACAGTTCTTCCGCATTCGAAACTAACCTTAACTCTCTTACAACCAACCATTATGGAGAATCGAGAGCCGATCATCCTGATCGACGACATACACAAGACTTACGAGGTGGGCGACCAGCTGGTGAACGCGCTGGACGGGGTCGATCTGACGATCTACCGCAATGATTACGTGGCGATTATGGGCCCGTCGGGGTCGGGAAAATCGACACTGATGAACATGCTGGGGTGTCTGGACACGCCGACTTCGGGCCGCTATGTGCTGAACGGAACGGATGTGAGCGACATGGACGAGGATGAGCTGGCCGAGGTGCGCAACAAGGAGATCGGCTTCGTGTTCCAGACGTTCAACCTCCTGCCGCGATACACGGCGGTGGAGAATGTGGCGGTGCCGCTGATCTACGCGGGGATATCGAAGTCGCGACGGCTGCGGCGGGCGGAGGAGGCGCTGTGCAGCGTGGGGCTCGAAAACCGCATGGAGCACCGGCCGAACGAGATGAGCGGGGGACAGCGGCAGCGGGTAGCGGTGGCGCGGGCGCTGGTCAACGATCCGTCGATCATCCTGGCGGACGAACCGACGGGAAACCTCGACACGAAGACGTCGATCGACATCATGCACCTCTTCGAACGGATCTACCGGGAGGGGAACACAGTGATCGTGGTGACGCACGAGGAGGATATCGCACGTCATGCGCGGCGCATTGTCCGGCTGCGGGACGGCCGGATCGAGTCGGACGAATACAATCCGAATCCGACGCTCCAGGCAGGCGCGCGCTCCGAATCTGTTTAGGGTAGTCGGCGGTCTGTTTTTCTCGGGGCGAGCTTACCCCGCCCCGGGCTACCGTGACGCGGGCTATTATGGGCGATTGGGCGATCTGACGGACATCGGTAACTACGGGTACAGCTGGTCTTCTACGATCAGCGGTGCTAATAGCCAAAAGTTGCGTTTCTACGTGACAGGTCTCACCCCAAGTCACGCGGGCAATCGCGCCTACGGCTTTCAGTTGCGTTGCCTCTCGGAATAAACGGACGCACAGCGTCTCTTAATGGCAGCCTCGGCCCCAAGTAACCGCCAAGCCTCTACCCTACTTTTGTTTGACTTTGGCGGCCGGAGCCAGCGGGGGCGCAGCGAGCATCGCGAGGTGGCGGCCCTACGCCGGGAGTGGATCCGGCCCGCGCGACCCTACGGGTCGCAAGAGCACAGCCCATTGACTGCCCCCCATTCTTGGACGTTCGTCCTCGGCGCGCCTCCCCCGCGCCGCTGATGCGTCGCTCTTGCCGAGGACGGCGACCTAAAGGTCGCAACAATTCCGGCACCAGCACCGACCAATTTTGTCTGGTTCGGGCTGTGCGCTCCGGGGTGGGCCGAAGGCCCAACGCGCAGGCCCGGCGACCATAAAGGGTCGCGACAGTTTCGCCCAAACCACCGCCCACTCCACAAACCAAATCTCTCGGAGCTCGTCCTTGCGTGCTATTTCGTTCTTAACCTAAGTTCGCCGCCAGCGGTGAGTGCAACGAGCCTCGACGAGTTGCAGCCCGCCGCTCGGGGTGGCGGCGAACTGCGCGACCCTAAAGGGTCGCAGGAGCAACGCCTTTTCTGTCAAGTTCAGCCTTATCGCCTGAGCGGGTCGAAGCCTGCGTCGCTTCAGGTAGAGGCTGGCAGCAAAAGACGCTGTGCGTCCCTCCGCGGCGGGAGGCTTCGGCCCGCGCGGCTCTACGAGCCGCAGGAGCTCGGCCCAAAGCACTGCCCCGTGTGTGCCTCACTGCGGCTCCGCTTTCGCTCCGCCGCGTTTTCGCGCGCCTGCGCGATTCATCTATATTCGGCTCATCGCCGAAATAATTGAATCGCGTCTTTAGGCGGGGCGCGTGGCTGTCCTACAGGAGGGTACTGCGCTCGGGCCGCGCGGGCCCCACGTCCCGTGGACGGGAAATGCTTACGCATTTCAACCACCAGCCTCTACCCCCGTTCTTTGCCCGCGCGCCTGGGGAAATCTTGTCAAAACACGCAAGCGAGCTTTGACGATTTCCCTCTTTAGGCGTGGCGCGCGTCTTATCCTACAGGAGGGGACTGCCCTTACGCCGGGCGGGCGCACCCTTCGGGTGATTTAATGGCAGCCTCTACCCCAACAACTAACGACCGCCTCGACCCAAAAACCGACATCGCACTCGCCGTGGCATGAACGCGTGGCTCGGACACCCCAAGCTCTTCCTGAAACGACAAAACCGGATATTGCCGCATGAAACTACATGCTGCAATACCCGGTTTCTATTCAACTGTTTGGGGAATAAAGGGATACAAAGGCCCCTGTTACCCTCCAAAAACTACTTCTGTACCATGTCCGACGGATCGCGCATTACCATGCTCTTGGCAATCCGCAACTTCACGCCGTTGTCTACTTCCACCAGCACGCTGTCTTCGTTCACCTCTTTCACCGTGCCGTAGATCCCGCCTGCGGTAACCACTTTCGTACCGTTTTCCAACGAGTTGCGGAATTTGTTCAGCTCTTTCTGCCGTTTCTGCTGCGGACGGATCATGAAGAAGTACATCACGGCGAAAAGCAGAATCATCATGATCAGAAACGAGTAGTTTCCGCCGCCTTCTCCCCCTTGGGGTGCCTGAAGCAGGATTGTGTTGAGTGTCATGTTGTCTATTGAATTGAATTAAGTTTCAAAGTCGGTAAGGTGCTTTTCGATAAACGCAAAAAACGGGCCGTTTCGTATATCGAGAACCCTTTTATTATTTAATTAATCCCCCAGAACGACTTCGCCGTCCAGATAAACGGTCGCGCACTGTCGCTCTGCGGTAATGATTTCGATCGACTTGAACTGCTGGCCGAGCCGCCCTCGGCTGTCGAACCGCCAGGTCATCAGGATGGTATCTCCCGGCGCGATCGGCGCGGGATCGTAATCCGCCGTGGTGCAGCCGCAACCGGTAATCACCTGAACGATCACCAAAGGCCGCTCCGAAAGGTTCGCCACGCGGAACCGCCCTTCGAGCACCTCTCCTTCGGCCATCCGTCCCATCCGGATGGTATCATAGCTGCGCGCCGCATCCCGCCCCTCGTCGGTCACCGGAAGAGGCAACCGGACGGTCAACAGGCCTGCCGTATCGGTCACGGTCGAGTCCGAGCGATCGCCGCCAGCCGAGGATGCCCCGCCGCAACCGATCAAGAGGAGTCCGAAGAGGCTCAAAAACAAAGATGCAAAAAAACGACGCATAAATACCGGTTACTACGATTATCCCTTATTAACCCCCGCCCGAGCGACGGTCTTGTCGATCAATCCCCGCCCCTGTTTAGCGATTTTCCCCTCCTGAGTCAATTGAACGACGGCTTTGTCGAGTATCCCATTAACGAAAACGCTGCTCCCGGGGGTCGAGTAATATTTCGAGATTTCGATGAATTCGTCCAAAGTAACCTTGACCGGAATGGTCGGAAACTGAACGAGTTCGGTCATGGCGGCGAGCATGATGATCTTGTCCATGAAGGCGATCCGGTCGAAGTCCCAGTTGCGGGTAAAGCGGTCGATGTAGCCGAAGTACTCTTCGTGGTTCAGGAGCGCTTTGCGGAACAAGGTCTCGACGTATTCTTCGTCTTCTTTGTTCTTGTACATGGGCATGATTTCGGGATCGGTCGAGGTCTCGTTCAGGAAGCCGATGGTGCGGATGGCGAGACCGAGGCAGTAGGAGAGGTCGTCGACCCAAAAGAGGGAGCTCTCTTCCAAGGCCTCTTCGAGGTATTCGTTGTCTTCGATATGGGTGGAGAGGAAGTCGATGACGAATTTCCGATCGGCAGCGAAGGCCTCTTTTTCGTCCTCGGGCACGGGTGCCTCCATGTACCGTTTATAGTACGGTGCGGCGATCATGTCCTGATAGAGGCGTTTGACGATGGCTTCCTGTCCCCGCCAGGAGGCTTTGCAACGGGTCATGGCGTCCCCAAGAACCGAGCTGTCTTCGATGATCCGCACGACGCGGTTGTCGACGAACCGCACGTTAGGGTGCAGGTCTTCGTCGGTGGGCATGAGTTTGGCTCGGTTGATCTCGATCCGTTCGCGCGCGAGGCGGGCCACTTCGCCGATCAGGGCGATGAGCAGGAGGTAGAGTTCGTAACTTTTCCGAATGGCGGTGTCGAGTTCTTTCTCGGAACGGGGAATGGATTCGGCACCGGATTGGAAGTAGCTGTACAACGCTTTGACGGTTTTGATTCGAAGCAGTCGGCGACTCAGCATAGGGAACGGTCTGGAGGGGGGAGTGAAAAGTGGGTGGCTCGCGGGAGGGTCGTGCGGCCGATTAATATTCGTCTTCGTTGAAGAAGAAGTCGTCTTTGCTGGGGTAGTCGGGCCAGATGTCTTCGATGCTTTCGTAGATCTCGCCTTCGTCTTCGATCTCCTGGAGGTTTTCGATCACTTCCAACGGGGCGCCGGAGCGGATGGCGTAGTCGATCAGCTCATCTTTCGTGGCGGGCCAGGGTGCATCTTCGAGTTTGGATGCGAGTTCGAGTGTCCAGTACATAGTCTGTTCGGGTGTTTGATTGTCTCAGGGACTGAATCGGAATTTCGACGCGGTGGGTTCGGCAACTGCCTCGCGTCGAGGTCTGCAAAGGTAATCATTTTCGGTGATTTTCTGCAAATTTCCGTCGTTTTCGGGCGGTTTTCGGTGGGCTCGCGGCGGGGCCCCGGGCTACCGCGATGTGGGAACCGATGGGCGGTTGGGGGATTTGATGGTCGTTGGTAATTACGGGTATAGCTGGTCGGTCGCCACAAAAGACATTAC
>NZ_JBQIQO010000020.1:0-44940 GCF_056799795.1 Rikenella sp. | reverse complement strand
GCCCCGGCCGCATAAAGTCAATCCACAGATAGGGTAGACCCGGATAGCTTTCGCGTGCCGAGCGTCCCCGTTTATTCCGAGAGGCAACGCAACTGAAGACCGTATGTGCGACAGTCAGCAAAGCCAGTGTAGAGATGTTGGGGCCGGAGATTTAGATTCGTACTGTAACCTCCATCAGGCGAAGCAGACCACATAGTCCCTTCCTTGCCCAGACCGATCAGTTCCCCAGCGTTCCCCCCGCGGTAGCCCGGGGCTGGAACGCCCCGACACCCTACGCCTCCTGCTGCGCGTTCCGCTTCAGGTCGAGATAGAACGCCACCCGCGCACTCTCCATCCACGGAACCAGCCACAGAAATCCGATCCCCAGCGTCAGTATCGCCAGCAGAATCCAGCCGATGAAACTCAGGTCCAGCAAGAACAGCTTCATCTTGTGCCCCCTCATCATCGCCATACTCTTGCAGATCACCTCGTCCGCCCCCAGCTCCGGCTCATCGTTCAGGATGAACGGCGTCATCGCATACGAATACGCCTTGATGATCCCCGGAATCACCAGCAACAGACTCCACAACCACGTGTAGAGCATCATCAGCAACATCGTCCCCAGCGTCTTGCCATAGTTGTTGAACCCGACGAAGATCGCATTGATCTGCGGCTCCGTTCCCGCCCGCATCAGGTTCAGGAAAATGATCTGGAACCCGAAACCCAAAACCGGCATCACCAGCAGCGAGGCCGGGAATTTCAGGAACGGGATGTACGAGCAGGCCCCCGCCAGTAACATGTAGACCAGCGTAGTCAGCACCGCCGGCGTCCATTTTCCGGCCAGAGCCGTCTGTGCGCTGCGGCGCAAGTCGCGATTGATAGTCAGTGCCATAACGATTCGTGATTAAGTGAGTAATTACAAATGTAAACAAAATTTACCGCAACAGAATGCGCGTATAGACCGGCAGATGGTCGCTCAGCTCCCGATCCGGATACCCCTCGAAACGTCCCGTCCGTGTCAGCATCCCCTGCCGCAGAAAGACCCGCGCCTCCTCCGCCACCGTTCCCCGCCCCACGAAAATCTGGTCGAACATCAGCCACACATCGTGCCAGGCATACGACCCCTCGCCCCGTCCATGCGCCCCTGCCGCTAACGGCCTCCACCCCTCCAGCCGGCGGCGAACCAGCCTCGACGACGGATTCTCGTTGAAATCCCCCAGCAGCACCACCGTCGCCGCCGCCGAGTCCGCCGCCGCATGCGCATCGAGCCGTGCCGCCATCTCCTCCCTCGCCCGCGTCGCCCGGTGGTAGCCGCCCCGGCGCGAAGGCAGGTGAACCGCATAGACCACCAGCGGCCTCGTCGCCCCCGCCACCGAGAACTCCGCCCGCAAGACATCCCGCGTCGGATAGTCCGTCGCCATCCGGATCGGTTCCGCCCCCGTCAGCCTCATCCGGTCGGCCCGGTAGAGCAGCGCCACATCGATGCCCCGCCTGTCCGGCGAATCGTAGTGGATATGGCGATACCCCTCTCCCGCCAGCCCCGGCGAACCGAGCAACGCATCCAGCACCCCCGCGTTCTCCACCTCGCACAGCGCGATCACATCCGGCGCCATCGCTCCGATCGTCCGACCCAGCCGCTCCGTTTTACGTTGCCACGCCTCCGGCGTCGGCACCTCGTCCGCTATGCCCGGATCGTTGATCGTGTCGAAAAGATTACAGACATTGTAAGTCGCCACCACCAGCGTCGTTCCGCGCTCCGTCGCCCCCGTCCGGAACGGCCCGCCCGCCGACAAGGCGAAAACGAAGAGAAGAAACAAGCGTCTCACGGACCATCGAAACCTTACATCGCCTCCTCGGCCTGCTCCACCGCCATGCGCGTCGCCGTGCCGACCAGCTTCGCACACCGCTCCGTCAGTTCAAGAAAGAAAAAGACCGCCGTCGGATTCGCCCCCTCCTCTCCCAACCGCGCCAGCAGCTCCGTTCGCCTTCCCTCCGCCCAGCTCCGCACCACTTCGCCCAGCTTGCGCGCCTGCCCCACCTCCTCCGGTTCCGGATGTTCCAGACAGAGCGTCATCCGGTAGATCGCCTCCTCCGTCATGTCGTACAGCCGTTCCGCATCCTCCCTCAGCGTGTGGTCGAACCACAGATCCCGCTCCCGTTTCGCCCGGATCGTCCGGGCCAGCTCCAGATTTTCGTCCCCGATCAGCTCGATGTCCGACACCGTGCGGAACATCCGCTGCAACCGCACCGTCGCCCGTTCGCTGTTGTCCTGCGAGACGATGTGCGACAGGAAAACCACGATCTCCCGTTCCACCCGATCCGTAATCCGTTCGTATTTCTCCACATGCGCATATCCCCTTCGGAACTCCTCCAGCTGACGCGTGCACGTCAGCTCGCGTACCATGTTGAACATCTTGAGCATCCGCTTGGCATGCGTCGCGATTTCGTGATGCGCCTGCATCAGGGCCAGCTCCGGCGTCGAGATCATCCCCGAGTCCAGCGCCAGCAGCCTTCTCTGGTCGTCCGACGCCTCGTGCGGCAGGATCCGCGCCAGCAGCTTCATCAGCTGCGGGATGAAATTCGCCGCGATAAAGACATTCAGCAGATTGAAAACCGTGTCGAAAAAAGCCAGCATCAACGGCGTGCAGCCCGCCCCCAACCCGCCGAACAGCCCGAAGCACAGAATGATTCCCGGCACGATCCACGGCAGCAGCGGCGCGCACCACAACGCCCCGAAGAGGTTGATCGCCGTATGCGCCAGCGCCGCCCGTCGTGCCGACGTGTTGAGCGTCGTCGTCGCCAACACCGCCGTCGCCGTCGTGCCGATATTTGCCCCCAGCACCATCGCCGCCCCCGTCTCCAACGGCAGCCATCCCCCCTGACACAGAATCATCGTCATCGCGATCGTCACGGCCGACGATTGCAGCACCGCCGTCAGCAGGACGCCGATCAGCAGGAAGACCACGATCGACGGATATCCCAGCCCCGCATAAGTCGCCAACTCGTCGAAAAACCCCGTATGGGCCGCCACCGCGTTCGTCGACGCCTGCAACACCGAGAGCCCCAGCAGCATCAGCGCGAAACCGATGACCGTCTCCCCCAGGTCGCGATATCGGTTCTTGCGGAGCAGCACGAAAGCGAACCCCAGCCCCACCAGCGGGATCGAGATGACCGACACCCGCAGCGCGAATCCGAACAGCGCGATGACCCATACCGTCGCCACCGTGCCGATATTGGCGCCCATCATCAGTCCGATCGCCCGTCGCAAGTCGATCAGCCCCGCGTGGGTGAATCCCGCGATCGTGACCGACGTCGCGCTCGACGACTGCACCGTAGCCGTGACCGTCGCCGCCGCCCCGATTTGCGAGCCGATCGTCTCTCCGGCCCGTCCCATCGATTGTCTGAGCCGGCAGCCCGCCGCCCGTTGCAACGCCTCGCTCATCAGCTTCATGCCGAAAAGAAGCAGCCCCAGCGAACCGATGATTTGGAGAATACGTACAAGAATATCCATGGAGCCGAGCAGTTGTTTGAGGACAAAAATACGATTTTTCGCCAGTCGCATCAAATCGCCCCTCCGCCCGTTTCATTTGGTTCTCGACCGCATGGATTTCGAGCGACCGGGCGAAAAACGCGCCCCCCGCCGGGTGAGCCGAACGGCCCTCGCCGCTTTTCGCCCCAATCTCCCCTCCGCCGTCTCCTTTGGCCCTCGACCGCATGGATTTCGAGCCGCCAGGCGGAGAATGCGCCTCCCCCTCCGCCGGGCGGGACGAACTGTGGCCGCCGCGTGCCACCCGCTGGCCGTTCGGTCGGGAAATCTTATCTTTGCGACTCACCGCCGGCCCCGAGCCGGCCTTGCAACGCAGCTTTTTCTATGGAGAAAAATACCGTCGGTCGCGTCAAACTCTGGAAAATCATCCTCCCTGTCGTACTGGGGCTCGGGTGGGTGGCGTGGATGATCTGGCGCGAGTTCGACCCCGCCGTATTCGAATCGATCCGTTTCACCTGGCGCGCCCTGCTGTTCGTGCTGATCGCCTTTGTGTTCATGGCCGGTCGCGACCTCGGCTACATCATCCGCCTGCGCCTCTTCAGCCGCAACGACCTCGGCTGGCGACAAGCCTTTCGGATCACCATGCTGTGGGAGTTCACCTCCGCCGTGACCCCCTCGGCCATCGGCGGAACCAGCGTCGCGATCGTCTTCGTCCACAAAGAGGGCGTGCCCGTCGGCCGGAGCGCAGCGATCGTGATGCTCACCTCGTTTTTCGACGAGCTCTACTTCGCCCTGCTCTTTCCGGTCGTCTTTTTCATCGTCGGCGGCGACCGCCTCTTCGGCGGGCCGATGGGCCACCAGCTCATGCTCTTCGCCACCATCGGCTACGGGCTGAAACTCGCCTACCTGCTCCTGTTGAGCTACGGCCTCTTCTTCAACCCCCGGGGGTTGAAGTGGCTCCTTGTGCGTCTTTTTTCGTTGCCCGGGTTGCGGCGGTGGAAAGCCGGGGCCGTCGAAGCGGGCAACGGTATCGTCCGGAGCGCGATCGAGATCCGGCGCTATCGGCCCCTGTTCTGGCTCCAGTCTTTTGCAGCCACGTTTCTGTCGTGGAGTTCCCGGTATTTGGTGGCCAACGCGTTGTTCATGGCGTTTTTCACGCTGAGCGACCAGTTTTTGGTCTTCGCCCGCCAGCTGGCGATGTGGATCATGATGCTCGTAGCGCCTACCCCCGGCGGTAGCGGCTTTGCCGAGTACATTTTCACCCACTTTCTGAGCGACGTGATCCCGGCAGGGGCTTCGGTACAGGTCGGTGCCGCAGCCGTGATCGCGCTGCTGTGGCGCCTGGTGACCTATTATCCGTATCTGATTATGGGAGTGATTATCCTGCCTCGCTGGCTCCGCCGCAGCTTCGGCCGCCGGCCGGAAGAGCAGACACCTTCTTCGGTCGTCGGGCCCGACATCGAATCCTAAGCACAGCCCGTTTTGCGCGCATAGGATTTTTGTCTATGTTTGCACTCGGAATCCTTGAAGTGATCGAGTGTGCTCGGTACACACAGATCGCACAAGAGTAAAAAATAAAACCCGTAAAAATTTGATATAATATTTTATTCTTTTTGTTCCTTATTTCTATTGCTTTTATATTTGCAGTCGAAATATTCGATACGTATAATGTCGTACGAATTTTTCGGACTATTTATTAACTAAATTTACTTTTTATGATGAAAAAACTGATTTTCGCAGCGTGCGGCGCAGTCGCTTTGACCGCTTGCAACAAAACCGCCCTTTTGGAAGAGGCTCGGCCCGTTCCGACGAAAGCGGCGACCGAAACCGCGGCGACCGTAACGGTTCGCGACGGTAAACTTTGCTTCGCCGACGAAGCGGCCATTGAGAAGACCCTTTCGATGCTGCTCGGAAAAGACGAATCAGGCTTTGGCTGCGTGGTACGACTCCTTGGGATTCGTTTCGCAGGAGATGGCCCGCGAAGCCGCTCTGGAAGAGTTCCGGTCGATGAGCTCGTTGGACGAATACCCCGCTTTCAAGGCGAAATACCAGGGCCAATTCCTTTTCAATGACAATTTGGAAGAAGAGGACTACCAGCCTTACGTAGCCGCCAATCGGTTCGCCTATGAAATGATTTTGAACGCCGACGGGGATGTGATTGTGGGCGGTCAGGCCGTGAACTACAACTACGACTCGTTCGAGCAGACCATGTATTACCGCGTGGCGCAGGCAGCCGGGAATGGAGATGTGATGACCCGCATTACTCAAGAGACTAAAACCAATCAGGTCTTTGTCAAAACCAGCAAAAAGAAATGCTGGGCGTGGGCCTATTTGGTTAACGATATCGTTTATATTCAGGTAACCGCCCAAAAGAAAAATCTCTTTGGATGGAACGATTACAAAGCTGAATATTATTTCACTTTTGCTAATCGCGATTATAACGAGACGTTAACTCAAAACTGGAAATATATCAGTTCTACAGTTGCCGGTGAAACGATAGGACAAGGGATATGGACAGATAGAATTAGTTGCAATTCGAAATTTGAATTTGGGAGAAAAGCCGATATGTCCAAATTGTCTATTGCCGATTTAACGGTTATGTCTTCAGGGACAAAACCGTCCTCGGGCTGGCTCCACATTGAACTTTAGTTAGTGATTGATGAAACGGTATTTGCTTCTTGTATGGCTTGGGCTCTCGGTAGCGGCCTGTAAAAAAACGGAACCGCAGACATTTACCGGGCCGAGGGCCGAGGGGCGCGTCTCTTTCCTGCAGGAAGAGATGGTCGTGAAAGTAACCCCGTCGATGAACTCGGTGACTATTCCGGTTTGCCTGACTCGGCCCGACCGATCGCAGACTTTGGTCGCTAACGTGTTGTTGGGAAAGGAAACGACCGCGGAAGAGGGGCGACACTTCCAAATGCAAACCGTAACGCCCGATCCGAACGGCACCTTAGTTTCGGCCTATCCGGTCGCGCTGTTCAGTCCGGGAGATACGGCGGCCTTGTTTTCGATTACCCTGGCCCCGACTCAGATCGACAAGTCGTATGTCGTGGAGCTATGCATTCCGGACACCTACAATCCGTTCCATATGGATCCGATTATCCGCCAGTTGTTGATTCGGTTGGAACCGGTTGCGGAACAAGAGTAATATCGGGTTTCAACAGCTTGTTGAATCTCGCATCCTTCAACGGATATCCTTGCCTCAAGCAGTAAGGATATCCGTTTTTTATCTTTGCCCCGGCTGGAACCGTACCTTTTCTGAAGAAAAGGTACCCAAAAGACTTTTGGAGGATGCGTACGCATCCTAAAGCTGCCGGCAGCCCAACTCTCGGACTTTCTTTGGGCCGGGAGCGAACGGCGCGCTAATGCGAGCTCAACCTCATGCGCGCCGTTGCCCCGACCCAAAAGGAACCACAGATAATGAGGACTGCGGAGCCTGAGGCGTAGCGTAGCTATCACGAAAGTTCTTTGCGCCGCTTTCTTACAAGAAAGCGGCAGTTCCCTGCGGGTAGACACAGGAAAATCGTATCTTTGTTACTTCAGGAAGTCAACAAAAGCAAGATCGTTATGACACAACTTTTCGTCGAGTGGAACGTCGACCCCGTCGCCTTTTCGTTCGGCAGTTTCGAAATCGCCTGGTACGGCGTTTTGTGGGCCCTCGCCCTGCTCAGCAGCCTGTGGCTTTTCGCCCGGATGGTGCGTCGCGAGGGGCTCGACCCCCGGCTCGTAGACTCCGGTTTTCTGTACGGCGTTCTCGCCACCATTATCGGCGCCCGCCTCGGCCACTGCCTCTTTTACGAGCCCCAAGAGTACTTCCTGCACCCCTTCATGGACAGTTTTCCGTGGATCAAGCTGCTTGATATTCGCGGCGGCGGATTGGCCAGCCACGGAGCCGCCCTGGGGCTGCTCCTCGGGCTGTGGCTCTTCGCCCGGAAGTGGAAGTTTCCCTACATCTGGATTCTCGACCGCGTCGCCGTGATGGTGCCGCTGGCCGGCGCCCTCGTGCGGTTCGGCAACCTCATGAACTCCGAGATCTACGGCGACCCGACCACCCTGCCCTGGGGCTTCATTTTTCTGCGGGCCCATGAGACCGTACCCATGCACCCGACCCAGATCTACGAAGCATTGGCCTATCTGGCCATCTTCTTTCTGCTGGCCCATTTGTATTGGCGCACCCGTCTCGCCGAGCAGAAACGCGGCCTACTCTTCGGCCTCTTTTTGATCCTGCTCTTCAGCGTTCGGTTCCTGATCGAATCCATCAAACAGCCCCAGGAAGCGTGGGAACAGGATATGATCCTGAATATGGGCCAGATACTCAGCCTGCCATTCATCGTTGCCGGCGGCGCGATCCTGTGGTGGGCCTTTCGCCGACCGGCCCAACCATATACCGATATGCCGCTCGCGAACCCCGCTCCGAACCCTACCATTAAAAAACGTAAATAACCATGCGTCTTCTCCTTATCAGCAACTCCACCAACGCAGGCGAAGCCTATCTGGAATACCCCAAACCGCAGATCGCCGATTTTCTGGCCGTTTCGGCCACCCCCGTGAAACGCGTGCTGTTCGTCCCCTACGCCGCCGTGACCTTCAGCTACGACGACTACCAGGCCAAAGTCGCCAACCGCTTCGCCGAGTTCGGCGTCGAAGTCGACTCCGTCCACACCTACGCCGATCCGGTGCAAGCCGTTCGGAATGCGCAGGCGATTGTCGTGGGAGGCGGCAACACCTTCCACCTGGCCAAGACCATGCAGGATCAGGGCCTCTACGAACCCATTCGCGAAGCCGTTCTGGAGCGCGGCGTGCCCTATATCGGGTGGAGCGCCGGCTCCAATATGAGCTGCCCCACGATCTGCACCACCAACGACATGCCGATCGTGGAACCCCTCTCGTTCAAAGCCTTGGGACTCATTCCCTTCCAGATCAACCCGCACTATCTCGATGCCCATCCCGAAGGACATGCCGGCGAGACGCGCGAGATGCGGATCGAAGAGTATATCGCGGCAAATAAGGGGATGCGCGTCGCCGGATTGCGCGAAGGGTGCATGCTGCGGGTCGAAGGGCGGACCCTCTCGCTGATCGGGCCCCGCACCATGCGGCTGTTCCGTTACGGAACCCCTCCGCGCGAGTTGGCAGCGGGTGAAGAGCTCTCGTTTTTGTTGAACGACTGACCCCCTCGGTTTTATGGACAGACTGGATGAAATCGTCCGGAACGAATGCGACACCTGCGGCTTTTCGGCCGCAGGTGTCGTCGCTTATGCCCCGTTGGAAGCCGAGCGGGAACGCTTTCAGAGATGGCTTTCGGCCGGTTACGGCGCCGATATGGGGTATTTGGCCCGTTCGGCCGCCTATCGGCACGATCTGCGGAGACTGTTTCCCGAAGTTCGCAGCGTGGTCGTGACCCTGACCTCCTATCGCCGTCCTCCCGCCGTGCGCCAGCCGGAAGGAGTGCCTCGAATCGCCCGTTTCGCCTGGGGTCGGGATTACCACGACGTCCTGAAGCGGAACATGCGGCATTTGTTGGACGCGATTCGCCGCCATGAAAGGTTTGCAGCGGCCAAGGGTCGGGCAGTGGTCGACAGCGCCCCGGCTTTCGAACGGGCCTGGGCCGTTCGGGCCGGCTTGGGATGGGTAGGTCGCAGCTCGATGTTGGTTCATCCCCGCTTGGGGAGCTTCACCCTCATCGGTCTGTTGTTGTTGGACGTCCCGCTGCCGGACGATTACGTCCCGCCGGTCAGCGTGCCGAACGGCTGCGGCAGTTGCAGCCGGTGTATGGAAGCCTGTCCCACCGGCGCAATCGTCGCACCCCGGACGCTCGATGCGCGTCGGTGCCTCTCTTACCAGACCATCGAACGTCGCGAAGCGGTGGAGGCAGAGTTTCGTGCAGCTTTGGCAGGACGGATTTTCGGTTGCGACCGTTGCATGGAGGTCTGCCCGTATAACAACCAGGCCGAGATGCCGTTATCTCCGGTCGGTTCCGGCCTGGAGGCGAATCCGGCCCAGTTGTCAGTGACAGCGGAAGAGTGGCAGGAGATGTCCGCCGCCGAGTTTGTCGAGCGTTTCGGTGCGAGTCCTTTGTTTCGTGCCGGTCTATCGAAGCTCCGCACCTCCCTGCCGTAGCGCCATCCTATCGGGGTAGAGGCTGCCGCGAGGTTAGGGCAGACCCGGCCAGAGCATCCCGTAGGGATGCGCTCTAAAGTTTTTCTGGTTCTCTTTGTTCACAAAGAGAACAGTTCTAGCCGGGGCAATGACCAGATCGCGCGCCGCCGCCGTAAAAGGAAAATCTTGTCAAAATGCACAAGTGCATTTTGACAAGATTTCCCAAGGCGCGCATCAAAGAACTGGGCCGAACAGATTAAGCGATACGTAGTATCGCTCCGTCCCTCCGGTGCGCCCATCGGGCGTTTTGTTAGGGTTGTCTTTGCCTTATTAGCCGTCCGCCGCCCGCGTAGGGCAGTTTCAGGCGGGACAAAACTCATCCGCGCGCGATGCGTTTGAATAAGATTTCCGCCAGCGCGCGGACAGAGAACGGAGGTAGAGGCTGGCAGTGGAAATGCGTCAGCATTTCCCGTCCACGGGACGTGGGGCCCGCTTGGCCGACGCGTTCGCGTCATGGCGCGCGGCCGTTATTACTTTCCTGTTGCTCGCGCGCCACGCCTAAAAAAGCGATTCAGCTATTTCGGCGGTAGCCGAATATAGATGAATCGCGCAGGCGCGCGAAAAAACTCGATCCCGCGCAAAACCCCGTCGCCCGCCCGCCTAAAGAGGGATTTCGCTCGTTTTGTGATAGCAAAATCGAGATGAAATCCCAGCGGCGGAGCGACAGCGGAGCCGCAGTGAGGCGGACACGGGGCGGAGAATTGGGGTACGCTTTGGGCTGTGCTTGTTCTTCGGGCGGTGGATTGGGCTGAACTGTTGGCCGAGCTTCTGCGGCTCTTTGAGCCGCGCAGTTCGCCGCCACCCCGCGCGGCGGACTGCAACTCGACGGGGCTCGTTGCATTCACCGCTGGCGGCGACTGCAAACAGGGTGCGGACGAATGGGCGTTGCTCTTGCGGTTCGTAGAACCGCCGGGCTTGCGCGCTGGGCCTTTGGCCCACCCGGGGAGCGCGCAGCCCGAACCCGACAGACATGATCAGTAAATGGGGCTGAGCTCTTGCGACCCTTTAGGGTCGCGCGGGCCGGACGCCTCCCCCTCGGGAGGCCCGCAACACGCCGCTCCGCGCCGAGAGTTGCTGTTCCTCCCGGGCGTCCGGCCGCATAAAGTTCGGCTACATGGGGCAGCTCCAGCCCCTTGCCCCCGCGGGCCTCCTGCCCGTTTATTCCGAGAGGCAACGCAACTGAAAACCGAAGGCACGAAAACTGCTGCTACATGGTTCAAGCCAGGTTACATAGGCAGCCATATACATGCCGTTTTTCTCGTTGACCGTAGAAGCCCAGCTGTATCCGTAAGCCCCGACATAAGCTAAACCGCCCATCCATTCTTCATTGCCGGCTCCGCGGTAGCCCGGGGCGCGCCGCTCGGCCCTCAAAAGCTGGGCGCCTCTATCCTAAATTGCCCGCGGGCCTCCTGCCCGTTTATTCCGAGAGGCACCGCAACTGAAAACCGAAGACGCGGAAGTTCGCGATATAGGGGTTAAGATACGTCACGTCGAAAGTCAAGTACACACCTCGAATCCCATTACTCGCGGACGACCAACTGAACCCGTGGTTGCCGTTGCTCTTCTGCGCGCCCGAAGAGTGGTCGCGGAAGCCCGGGGCCGGGGAGCGGCTGTGCCGCGCAACGTGCCAAATAGCCCCCGAAACAATGAACCGTGCGAAATAAAAAAGGTGCTCTGCGCGGAGCGCGGAACACCCTTTCCAAGGCCAATAACCCGTTCAGGCACCGACCGTTATTTCAACACCCCCAGCTCCCGTCCCACCTTCGTGAACGCCTCCACACACCGATCCAGGTGCTCCCGTTCGTGTCCCGCCGACACCTGTACCCGGATCCGCGCCTGATCCTTCGGCACCACCGGATAGTAGAACCCCGTCACATAAATCCCCTCCTCCAGCAACCTCGCCGCGAACACCTGCGACAGCTTCGCATCGTACAGCATCACCGCACAGATCGCCGATTGCGTCGGTTTGATATCGAACCCCGCCGCAATCATCCGGTCGCGGAAATAGGTCACATTTTCCGCCAGCTTCGCGTGCAGGTCGTCGTTTTCGCCCAGCATGCGGAACATCTCGATCCCCGCTCCGACCACTGCCGGCGGGATCGAATTCGAGAAGAGATAAGGCCGCGACCGCTGCCGCAGCATGTCGATAATCTCCTTTCGTCCCGTGGTGAAACCGCCCACCGCCCCGCCGAACGCCTTGCCCAGCGTCCCGGTGATGATATCGACCCGTCCCCGGACGTCGAACAGCTCCGTCACCCCTCGCCCCGTCGGCCCCACGACCCCCGCCGAGTGGCACTCGTCCACCATCACCAGCGCATCGTATTTTTCCGCCAGTTCGCAGATCCGATCCATCGGCGCCACATTGCCGTCCATCGAGAAGACCCCGTCCGTCACGATGATTCGGAACCGCTGCGCCTGCGCCAGTTTGAGCTGCGTTTCGAGATCTTCCATATCGGCATTCGCATACCGATACCGTTTCGCCTTGCAGAGCCGCACCCCGTCGATGATCGAGGCGTGGTTCAGCGCATCCGAAATAATGGCATCCTCCTCGCCCAGGATCGGTTCGAACACCCCCCCGTTCGCATCGAAACAAGCAGCGTAGAGGATCGTCTCCTCCGTTCCGAAATAGTCGGCAATGGCACGTTCCAGCTCTTTGTGAATGTCCTGCGTCCCGCAGATGAACCTTACCGACGACATCCCGAACCCGTGCGTATCCATGGCCCGTTTCGCCGCCTCGATCAGCCTCGGATTGTCCGAGAGCCCCAAATAGTTGTTGGCGCAGAAGTTGAGCACCCGTTGTCCGTCCTCCACCTTGATTTCCGCCCGTTGCGGCGTGGTGATGATGCGTTCCCGTTTGTAGAGTCCGGCCGCGTCGATCGCCGCCAGCTCATCCTTGAGGTACTGTTTGACTTTTCCGTACATCGTAGTTATGAAGTTAAGAGTTTTAAAATTATTTGTGTATTCGGAATCGCGAACCGCATCGCGTCCCCTGTGCGTTTGAGTGATGCGGTTAGACCCGGCCAGCGCATCCCTTTAGGGATGCGCTCTAAAGTTTTTTTTGTTCTTTTTGTTCACAACCGACGCTGCCAGCGAGTGCAATGCAAACGCAGTTTGCAAATTGCCGAGCGGCGAGGAGGAACCGAGTAGCGTACCGAAAGCAGAGACCGTTTATGGGCTATGCTGAGGTAGCACGAGGAAGCCGAAGGCAACGCGAAGCCAAAAGGAACATTCCCCTCAAACTAAATCGTGCGCCGCCGCCTAAAGAGGGAAATCGTCAAAACTCGCTTGCGTGTTTTGACAAGATTTCTCCAGGCGCGCATCGAAGAACTGGGCCGAACAAATTAAGCGATACGTAGTATCGCTCCGTCCCGCTGGGGCGCCCATCGGGCGTTTTGTTAGGGTTGTCTTTGCCTTATTAGCCGGCCGCCGCCCGCGCAGGGCAGTTCCGTCCGGCTCGAAGCTCGACCGCGCGCCCCGCCTAAAGAGGGAAATCGTCAAAATACACTTGTGTGTTTTGACAAGATTTCCCCTGGCGCGCGGACAAAGCCCGACCCGCGCGCGACCGCTGGAGTAGGAAATCATTCAAACGCGTTGTTCGCGTTTGAATAAGATTTCCGCCAGCGCGCGGACAAAGAACGGGGGTAGAGGCTGCCAGTTGAAATGCGCCAGCATTTCCCGTCCACGGGACGTGGGGCCCGCGCGGCCCGAGCGCAGTACCCTCCCTTAGGGCAGCCGCGCGCCACGCCAAAAGAAGCGATTCAACTATTTCGGCGGTGAGCCGAAATAGAATGAATCGCGTAAGGCGCGCGAAAAACTCGATTCCGCATAAAAATCCGTCGCCCGCCCGCGTAAATGGGGATTTCACTCATTTTGCGACAGCAAAATCGAGATGAAATCCCAGCGGGCGACGGTAAACGCGGCGGAGCGAAAGCAGAGCCGCAGTGAGGTAGACACGGGGCAGTGCTTTGGGCCGTGGGTTGGGCTGTGCTTTTCGGCTCTTCGAGTCGCGCAGTTCGCCGCCACCCCACGCGGCGGACTGCTTTAACAAAGCGCGCCCGAGGACGAACCCGACAGGCTGATGTTGAACTTTTGTTGGGTGTAGCAGGAGCGGGCCGAAGCCTGCGGGTGCACTCAACGAGCATGGTGAGTTGCGGGCCTCCCGCTGGGGGAGGCTATCGGCCCGCGCGGTTCTGCGAACCGCAGGGATGCACTCAAAACGCAATTAGGGTAGCTCCAGCCAGCAAAAGACGCTGTGCGTCCGTTTATTCCGAGAGGCAACGTAACAGAAGACCGAACGCCCGATTGTTCCCACCGTCCGGGCTGAGCCACGTCACATTGAACCCCACATACATGCCACTGGCACCGTTGCCCCCAGACGCCCAACAATATCCGTCATTGGCCACCCCATACATCGCGCCCGTATTGCTGAAGCGGAAGCCCGGGGCCGCGCCGACCCCCCGTCAAAGAACCGACAAAACCGCCGGAACAGACGCAAAGTTATTCTTTTGGGCCGAAAAAGGAAAACACAATACTCCCCGCTCCGAAGATGAAGATTGGCAAGAAATTTGCAGGAAAATCCGCGACACCCGCAGCAGTTTTGGAAAAAATTCAGCCAGCCGCCCCCTTTCTTCGTTCGAACCGTAAAATTTATCCGATATAATTCATATATTTGATTGAAATTGGTTTACTTTTCGGTTCCACCCCTCCCCGAGCCCCCGCTCCCCCGGACGAAGATCGGAAAGAGCACCAAACCCTCACCCCTCCAGCCGCCCTCGCCACCCCGGGCGCCCGGGAAACAAAAACGGAAACACGATGAGCACATCCACCAAACCCCTCCATCCCGCACCCCAGGACGAAACCACCGAACCCCAGGTTGCCAAACGCAAACGCGGCCGTCCGCGCAAGAACGGCCCCCTTCTCGACCAGCCCAAACGCAAACGCGGCCGTCCCCGTCGCGCCGAGCCCGACCTCGCCGACCTCCAGGACATCCACCTCGACCTCGCCGACCGCACCCGCGCCTCCGGCCGCCGTTCCGGACACTCCACCCGCGAACTGATCGTCGCCATGGCCAACGAAGTCATCAACCGCACCGGCATCGTCGACTTCCGGATCGAGACCGTCGCCCGCGCCCTCTCCCTCAGCCCCGGCAACATCACCTACCACTTCCCCAAAAAGGAAGACATCATCGCCGCCATCTGGGAGCAATACGAGACCACCATGCGTGCCACCCTCGCCGAGATCATCACCCCCTTTCTCGACATCAAACAACTCTACCTCTACTTCCGCGTCATCGCCTCCAAAGCCATCGCCTATGTCGGCGTGACCGCCTACTACTTCGGCGACCTCGGCGTCCTGCGACGCGAACACGCCACCTTCGCCCGATGGATGGACTCCACCCGCACCTGGATGTACGCCTGCTACGACCGTCTGACCGAAAACGGCTGCCTTCGCCCCATCGCCGACCCCCGCCTGCGCGACCTGATCTTCGCCTCCCAGATCACCCTCCTGCGCTGGTGGATCAACAACGCCTTCGCCAACCACGGCGGCGACCGCCTCGAAGAGGCCGTGAACCGCTACGTCTCCCTCTCGCTCCTGCAACTCCTGCCCTACCTCACCGACGAAGGGCGCCGCCAGTTTAAAAACATTGCCAACCAGATAAAATAGAGACGCCATGGCCCAGACCAAGAAAGAGAAACACCCCACGTCATCCGCCCTCGTAGTGCCCGGCGTATCCGACGAGCCCTCGACCCGCGCCACCATCCTTCGCCGCTCGCTCGAACTCATCAACGACACCGGGATGGTCGACTTTCGGATCGACGCCCTCTCCCGTTCCCTGGGGCTGAGCCCCGGGAACATCACCTACCACTTTTCGCGGAAAGAAGACATCTGTTACGCCCTGTGGGAGCGCTACCTCGACGAATACGACCACCTCGTCCGCCCGCTGACCACCCTGCTCGACCTCCGTCAATACTACCTCCTCAACCGCGTCCGGATCCGCCTCGACTACAAATACCGCGGCGTCGTGCTGTTCCGCAGCTCCGACCTCGGCGCCATGACCCGCGACCGGGAAGTGAACCGCGCCAACGAAGAGCACCACCTTTCGCTCGGGCGTCGCGCCGTTCAGCTTCTGACCGGAAACGGCTATATTCGGAAAGAAGCCACCCGCCAACAGCTCGAAGACATCCACGCCTGCCATTACGTTTTGACCCGCTGGTGCCTCAACTACGGTTACCAGGCCTATGGCGCCGACGACGTAGCCAACCGGCTGGATTACCTGGCCCTGATGTCCCTACACGCCCTTTATCCCGTTCTGAGCGAGAAAGGCCTCGCCGAATTCGCCGAGATTATGGATAAAGTCTCCGCCGATGATTCTCTGGGCGACCCTCCGTTGCAGTAGGCGCCTCCGACAAACTTAGGTGTCATCTATTTTCCACAGGGGGACTCACCGCGAGTCCCCCTGTTTTTATTGCCGCCGACAGAGCCATTATTTTCGAATAATTTTAGAAATAAAATAATTCAACAAAATATTGTCGCTTTCGATTCTTTGAGTCGTATTTGAAGTGTGATTTCTCTGAAAACTTTCGGAAAGACACGCTTTTTATTTACCTTTAATTTTTGAAGTGATAAAGAAAATGACTAAAATTCTGCTGGCCGCCGGCGGCGCAGCCCTGATTTGCGGCGGGTCTGTGATGACCTACCTCAAAGCACAAACCCCGATGACTATTCAGGAAGAACTGACCCTCGCCAACCTCGAAGCGATGGCTCTCAAAGATCTGGACAAATTAGACCTGGAACCGGGAGAACATATTAACTATGACAACGCAGCGAATTATTATTGCATCGAACCGGTAGGAGCAAGAGGATGTGGCAACAGAGACAATAGTATTTGCAGCATCGGCACTTTTTGTAATAAATATTAATGAAAGTGAAATTCTCGTTTTTTGTACAGGCGGCTACGGTATTTACCGTAGCCCTGTTTTTAGGTTGCCGTGTCCGACCCGACGCGCCGACGGCGCGAATTTCGACCAAGATCGCGCCCGAGCAGGCGGAACAAAATCTCTCCCATTGGTTCGACCGGGCCGAAATGATCGAGCTGAAAGGCATCCAGCTGGCCAATGTACAGCAGGTCATCGTTCAGGATACGATGCTGATCGTCCGGGCTCAGGCCGCCGACGGGTGGATTCATGTTTTCGGCCGGTCAGGACAATACCTCGGCAGCCTGTTGCCCAAAGGCAAAGGGCCGCGCGAGGCGATCAACGTCGCGCAAGTCTCGATCGTTCCGGACAAGAGCCATACGGTAGCCGTGCTGGCCGATTTCGGGCGTCATATTATGCTGTGCTCGCTGGACTCGATGCAGGTAGTCAGGAAAATAACGTTGCCGGAAAACGTCTCCGGGGCGGTGCAGATGACGGCGATGGAGGGGGACAGATATATGCTCTACAAGGACTATTTTTTTACGGACGGGCCGGAGTTCAAGCTCAATCTGTACGACGCCGCCACGGAGACCGTTGCGGGACAATATCTGCCGTTAGACAAGGAGATCGCGCGTTTTTTGGCCTTCTCGCAGCGGAACAACCTCTACCGGACGAAACAGGGAGCCGTCCGGTTTTACGAGACCTTCGGGCCGGGGATTTTCGAGTACGATCCGCACCGGGATTCGATGTCGCTGTACCTCCGTTTCGACAAGGGGGAGTACGAATTTCCGCAGACATTACTGGAGGGCGGGTATCCCAATCTGGATGCCTTTCTGGATGTATGTCTGGATCAACAGAGATATATCTGGGCGCACGTAAACTGTTATGAGACCCGGAACCTCGTGCTGTCGCTTTATACGTATAACAAGGCAAATTACCTGAATATCACCGACAAGCGAACCGGCGTTTCGGTCTCGATGCCTTCGGTGCGGGACGACCTGGTGGCCGATGCCTCGATAACCCCCTATAGGGCCCTCCCGATCGGGACGGATGACAGGCACTGCATCTTGGCGGCCGAGCCGTGGGAACTGATCCAGACAATGAACGACAAGCAGCAGGCCGGTGAACTGGAAGCATATAAGACTCGATTCCCGGAATTTTCCCGATTCATCGGAGGGCTGAATCCGGATGCCAACCCGGTGCTTATTATCTTATCGGAACGCGAGCCGGAGGCCTCGAACGGAGAACAACGATGAGACGCAAATATATTTGGGATGTCAAAGTATCTAGACGTTGGCCGGCGTCGGAACTATTATTTTTGAATAATTTTAAGAATAAAATAATCCGATAAAATATTGTTGTTTTCTGTTCTTTGAATTATATTTGAGGTGTGATTTCTCCGAAAACGTTCGGGGGAGACACAATTTTTATTTACCTTTAATTTTTGAAGTCATGAAGAAGATGACCAAAATTCTGTTGGCCGCCGGCGGCGCAGCCCTGATTTGCGGCGGGTCGGTGATGACCTACCTCAAAGCACAAACCCCGATGTCTATTCAGGAAGAGCTGACCCTCGCCAACCTCGAAGCGATGGCAGTAAACGACGAGGGTATTATAGATATTGGAGGAGGAGCAAGATGGTGGGTTTTGTATACGGACAGTGACGGGTCGCATATCTGCGAACCGAAAGGTTCCGCTGAATGTCTGTTTTAATCTGACCGATTACTTCGTTCCCACATCTCGAGTTGGTGTGGGAATGTCATTTTAATGGAAATGAAAACATTACGATTACTGATTGCCTCTTTGTCGTGTATCTGTCTGAACCTCTTTTCGGTTGCCGGACAAAATAAGATTACCGTCGATTTCGACGCACCCACACCCACGTTGAAAGTGACGAAAGTCGTTCCGCTGGAGACGAATAAAGAAACTTTCGTAGATCGGTTTTTCCGAGTACAAGCTACGGATCGGTATATTTTCGTTCAGGACCGGTTTCAAATTCTGATATTCGACTCAAACGGCAAATATCTGTCGAAAGTTCGGAATTTAGGACATGGCCCGCGGGAATACGTGGCGATAAAAGATTTTTGTTATCATAACAATTTGTTATGTGTTCTCCCATTGGGGGAACAAAAAATACAGCTCTATTCGTTGGCGGGAGACTATCTTCGCTCCATGTCGTTGAAAATTTCGGCAGATGCTTTATGGATAACGGATCGATTCAAAGCATTCAAATCCACCGCCGACCCGAAAGGCACACTGGCCGTCGCGCTTCCCTCCGGAAATAAGAGCATTCGTGCCGTTAAGCCTGTGTTGGCGAGCAAGACTTTCAGTATCGAGGCTCCCCGGCCTTTTACTCAGGGCGGCGGACAAGTGTTCTACTTGCCGGACTTTGTCTCGGCAGTTTATACCGTGGGGCCCCGGCCAGAAGATATCCGGAAAACGGAATTCGACTTCGGTACGCATACCATTACGCCGGACTATGTTGTAAAATTGGAGCAAAGAGAGATGTTCGAGCGACTCAAAAAAGACAAAATCGCCAGTTTCTTGAACTTCCATCCGACTTGGGATTGGTGGGGACTGGCATTCGCGATGGGAGAGGATCGATATTGCTGGTATTACCATCCGCAGAGCGGAAAACAATATATCAGTCGCCGAGACAATGGCTCGACGTCCAAATTGATCGTATGCTCCGTCGACAATCAGTTTGTGGAGGCGGTAGAGGCGGTGGAATTTCTCGAAAATCCCCGTTACGCTCCGTATAGAGAGGGGTTGCAAGTCGACGAAAACGACAACGCCGTCCTGATCTTCTACACCGTCGAATAGATTCCTTGTCGCACACGTCAACGGAAAAGACGCGAAATCACATAGTCCGAAATCAACCACCGCGCCGGAGGGATGGCCCAGCCGGCCGGGGTACGGAACAGATCGCCCGCCGCTTCGAAAACCGCACATTGCGTTTCGAGGCGGCGGGTCTCCGTTTCGCCGAAACGGGCCGAAAACTCGGCGGTGGAAAGGCCGGCGGCGGTACGCAGACGGGTCATCAGGTATTCGTTCTGAAGGTCGGTGTCGGTCAGGAGCTCCTCTTCGGGCGGAGTCCCGGACAGATAGAGCGGATTACTGGCTACGTTCCAGCTCCGCCGCCGAGAGCCGTCGTAGGAGTGGGCGGAGGGGCCGACGCCCAGATAGGGCGCGCCGAGCCAATAGGCGCTGTTGTGGCGGGCCCGATAGCCGGAACGGGCGAAGTTCGACACTTCGTAGTGTTCGAAACCGGCGGACTGCAACCGTTCGCGCAGGAGGGAGAAGTGTTGTTCGGAAACGGTCTCTTCGACGGGTGCGAGCCCCTGTTTGCCGAAAACGGTGCGGGGCTCGACGGTGAGGTGGTAGGCCGAAATGTGCTGCACAGGCAGGGCGACGGCCTGTGCCAGGTTTTCCTGCCACTCGCGCAGGGTCATACCGGGCAGGCCGTAAATCAGGTCGATCGTCAGGTTTTCGAAACCGGCGGCATGGGCGGCTTCGACGGCCTCGACGGCGGCACGGGCGGTATGGCGGCGGTTCATCCGTTCGAGGTGTCGGTCGTGGAACGACTGCACGCCGATGCTCAGGCGGTCGATGCCGATGTCGCGCAGGGCGGAAAGGTAACCGGGGGTCAGGTCGTCGGGGTTGGCTTCGAGGGTCACCTCTTCGAACCGGTCGACGGCCCACTGCTCCTGCACCTGAGCGACGAGCGGGGCGATCTCGCCGGGGGTGCAAACGGAGGGGGTGCCGCCGCCGAAATAGAGGGTCTCGACGCTCTGGGGGGCGACTTCGTCGCGGCGACGGGCCAGTTCGCGACGGATGGCTTCGATCATCTCTCCTTTCCGAGCGAGGGAGGCGCTGTGGTGGAAGTCGCAGTAGTGGCAGAGCTGACGACAAAACGGGATGTGTATGTAAATTCCGGACATGTAATCTCTCTTGGGGGTGTTCGTTGTGGCGGATTCTTTGTGACGGAAGCAGTCGGTTTTCGAGTGCCGGGCGGCGCGCCCCGGGCTTCCGCGAGAGGGACAATGGCGGACTGGTGGATGTCGGCAGCCACGGCTATTGCTGGTCGGCTTCGGTGAGCAGTATCTACGGTCGATTCTTGTGGTTCGGCACGCAGGGTCTAGGTTCCTGCCACGCGCACGGTCGCGCCTACGGTCTTCCGTTGCGTTGCCTCTCGGAATAAACGGGGGCAAATGCTTGCGGTTCGAAGAACCGCCCGGGCCGAAGCCTCCCCCTGCGGAGGCCCGCAACTAACGTTGCTGGGGCCCCGCAGGCTTCGACCCGTTTGGCAATACCTTATTCACGGTCAACCGAAGCGGGTCGGACACCCGGGAGGAACGACAACTCTCGACGCGCAAGCGGCGGGTTGCGGGCCTCCCGAGAGGAGGCGTCCGGCCCGCGCGACCCTAAAGGGTCGCAAAAGTTTGGGTAACAGTTCGCCCCATTCACCGTCCATGACTGTCAGGTTCGGGCTGCGCGCTCCCCGGGTGGGCCGAAGCCTCATTCGGCACCCCATTCTGCGAGATTCGTCCTCGGCGCGCCCCCCTCGCGCCGCTAAAGCGTCGCTCTTGCCGAGGACGGCGATTCTCTGAATCGCGCTACTCGCTCTTGGTTTAAGCGGGTCGCCGCCAGCGGTGACTGCAACGAGCCTCGTCGAGTTGCAGCCCACCGCGCGGGGTGGCGGCGAACTGCGCGGCTCAATGAGCCGCAGAAGCTCGGCTAAATGCCCGGCCAAAAGCAAGACCCAACTCACCGCCCAAATTCCAGCCCCATGCTCGGTCGGCGCGACTCGAAAACCGCAACCGGTTTTCGAGCCCGAAGAACAGACACAGCCCCAAGCTCGACCCAATTCTTCGCCCCGTGTCAGCCTCACTGCGGCTCCGCTTTCGCTCAGCACTTGAAAGATGGCCGGGTCTACTCCCAAACGTCGCCCGCGGCAATTCTTGCCGGATTGGCCAAGTGCCAACCGGCAGAATATGCCCTCTTAAGCGGGCGGGCGACGGATTTCGCGTACAGTTCTTTATTCGCGCGCCTTACGCGATTCATTCTGTTTCGGCTCACCACCGAAACAGTTGAATCGCTTCTTTAGGCGTGGCGCGCGTCTGTCCTACAGGAGGGTACTGCGCTCAGGCCGCGCAGGCCCCACGTCCCGTGGACGGGAAATGCTGACGCATTTCAACTGGCAGCCTCTACCACCGTTCTTCGTTCGCGCCGCTCAAAGCTTCGCTGAGCCCGAACGAACCAACGACTGATAACGGCGCGATGGAGATGGCAAGGGTTCGCCGCTAAAACCGTACTCCGACCAACGCGCGTCCACCCGCTCGATCACATCCGGCGACATCGTCACCACGTTCGGCCAGCCCCGTTCCACCTCCGAAGGCTTGAACCGGGCATCCAGCCTCAACACGCCTGCCGAAGTCACCGAAACATCCCGTCCCGGATCGGTATTCCCCGCCGCCAACCAAACCAAATCTTCGAACTCCAGCCCCGCCGACTCGACAAAATCGTCCCACACCACCTCGACCGGAATCTCCTCCCGCCGAGGCCGTTCGCCCCCCTCCTCTTCCAGTTTGCGGGTCAGATCGAGGCACAACTTGCCACCGAATCCCAGTTGCGGCGACGAGTGATCCAGCACGTCGAGCACCCCTCGCGAAAAAAGCGTATCCCGAGTCGGATCGAATCGATGAAGCCGTTCCCGAATCACCTCGCGGTACCCCTCGCCCGAAACGCCTGCCGCATCTTCCGCCGAAAGCATCACCAGAAACTTATTGAAACTCATCTGCCCTGCCCCCCACAACGCATGGGCCACTTTGAAAGCCTGGCCCGCATAACTCTTTTCGATCACGCACACCGCCAAATTGTGAGCCACCCCCGCCGGAGGCATCCACAGGTCGACCACCTCCGGAGCTACGGCCAAACGGATCGGCGCAAGAAATATCCGCTCGGTAGCCAGCTGAATCCAGGCATCCTCCATCGGCGGCACACCCACCAGCGTCGCCGGCCACACCGCATCGCGACGGTGGGTGATGCACGTGACATGGAACTGCGGGTAGAGGTCTTTCAGGGAGTAAAATCCCGTATGGTCGCCGAAATCGCCCTCGACTGCCTTCGGCTCGGCCGGGTCGACATACCCCTCGATCACGAAGTCGCAATCGGCAGGCACCCGCAGGTCGTTGGTCAGGCACTCGACCAGCTCGACCGGACGACGACGCAGAAATCCGGCCAACAGGTACTCGTCCATCCCGTCGGGCAACGGGGCGGTGGCGCAGTAGGTGTAGACGGGATCGCCCCCGAGGCAGACCGACACGGGCATCCGCTCGCCCCGCTTTCTATATTCCTGATAGTGCCGCTCGCCGGTCTTGTGGCGGTGCCAGTGCATCCCGGTGGTCCGGGGGTCGAATACCTGCATCCGGTACATGCCGACGTTCCGCACGCCGGTCTCCGGATCGACGGTGTGCACCAACGGCAGGGTCACGAACCGACCGCCGTCGTGGGGCCAGCATTTCAAGACGGGCAGTTTCGACAAATCCGCCGCCTCGCCTTTCAGCACCACCTGTTGACACTCGCCTTTGCGGGAGACGTTACGCGGCATCCACTGCGCCACCTCGCCAAGCAGGGGCAGCATCCGGAGCTTCTCCATCCATCCCGCTTTGGGCCGCAGGGCGTCGGAGAAGAGGGATTCGATCCGTTCGCCGACCTCCGCCAGCCGCTCGACGCCGAGGGCCATGCAAATCCGCCGCTCGGAGCCCATCAGGTTGGTGAGCACGGGAAAACCGGTGCCGGTATGCTCGAACAGCAGCGCCTTTCCTCCGCCGGGCTGTTTGGCCTGCCGGTCGGTCAGCTCGGCGATCTCCAGCACGGGATCGACGGGGACGGGAATCCGAATCAGTTCGCCGGCCTGCTCCAAGGCGCGGATGTATTCCGTTAAGTTTTTGTACATGGTCGATACATTGGTGGTTCAAAATTAATACTTTTGTAAAATAGTCTCAATCGTTACACCGTTTCCGAGTATGGCCAAACCGATCTACCTTTACAATACCCTGACCCGGCGCAAGGAGGAGTTCGCGCCGTTGCATGCACCGGCTGTGGGGATGTACGTGTGCGGGCCGACGGTCTACGGCGATCCGCACCTGGGGCATGTGAGGCCGGCGGTGACGTTCGACCTGCTGTTCCGCCTGCTGCGGTACGAGGGGTACAAGGTGCGCTATGTGCGGAACATCACGGATGTGGGGCACTTGGAAAACGATGCGGACGCGGGGGAGGACAAGATTGCGAAAAAGGCGCGGCTGGAGCAGCTGGAGCCGATGGAGGTGGCGCAGTACTATACCAACCGGTACCACGAGTTTATGGATCGGCTGGGGGTGCTGCGGCCGTCGATCGAGCCGCACGCGTCGGGACATATCATCGAGCAGATCGCGATGACGCAGGCGATTCTGGACGCGGGGTATGCGTATGTGAGCAACGGGTCGGTCTACTTCGATGTGCGGAAGTATGTGGCGGATGGCAACAATTACGGGATACTGTCGGGCAGGAATCTGGACGACATGCAGTCGGGGGGACGGTCGGAGGACTATGAGGGGGAAAAGCGTTTTCCGGCGGATTTCGCGCTGTGGAAACGGGCTGCGCCGGAGCATATCATGCGGTGGCCGAGTCCGTGGAGCGAGGGTTTTCCGGGGTGGCATATGGAGTGTTCGGCGATGGGGGCGAAGTATCTGGGCGAGACGTTCGATATTCACGGGGGGGGGATGGATCTGATGTTCCCGCACCACGAGTGCGAGATCGCGCAGTCGACGGCGGCGCTGGGACATGCGTCGGCCAGATATTGGGTGCACAACAACATGGTGACGATCGGGGGACAGAAGATGGGGAAATCCTTAGGGAATTTCATCACGCTGGAGCAGTTCTTCACGGGGGATCATGCGCTGTTGTCGCAGCCGTATTCGCCGATGGTGATCCGGTTTTTTATCCTTCAGGCGCACTACCGGTCGACGCTGGATTTCAGCGACGAGGCGTTGCAGGGGGCGCAAAAGGGGCTGGAACGGCTGATGAAGGCGTGGAATCTGTTGGCTTCGGGACGCATCGCTCCTGCGGCGGCTTCTACTATACCATCTCCTTCCGCTTTACTGGGCGAATGCGAGGAGGCGTTGTGCGACGACCTGAACAGTCCGGTGGCGATCGCCCGACTGTTCGACTGGGTGCGGCATGTGAATGCTTTGAATGATGGGACGCTCACGGCGACGGAGGCGGATTTACAAACTTTGCACACAGCATTCGACACGGTGCTGGGGACGCTGCTGGGCCTCTCTCTCTCTGCGGAGGGCGGGGCGGCTCCTGCCGCGGGCGGCAACGACCGATTAGGCGGGGTGATCGACATGATATTGGAGGTACGCCAGCAGGCGAAGGCGGCGAAGGATTGGACGACGTCGGACTTGATCCGGGACCGCTTGGCGGCGCTGGGCATACGAATCAAGGATCGAAAGGACGGGGCGGACTGGGAACTGGATTGATGGATTTAATCCGGGGCTTTAACCTCGGGAAACATTCGGCAGACACGGCCAAAGAACAGGGCCGTCGGCAGCTTGAGGATGCGTTAGCATCCGTCGAAAGTCTTTTTGGTTCTTTTTCTTCAGAAAAAGAACAGTACCAGCCGGAGCAATGACCAGACCGCGCGCCACGCCTTAAGAGGGAAATCGTCAAAATGTGCTGGCACGTTTTGACAAGATTTCCCTAGGCGCGCGAACAGAGAACGGGGGTAGAGGCTGCCAGTTGAAATGCGTCAGCATTTCCCGTCCACGGGACGTGGGGCCCGCGCGGCCCGAGCGCAGTACCCTCCTGTAGCCAAAGCCGCGCGCCCCGCCTAAAGAAGCGATTCAACTATTTCGGTGTGAGCCGAAATGATTGAATCGCGCAGGCGCGCGTTTGGTTGAGGTGGATCAAAGCTCGACCGCGCGCCACGCCTTAAGAGGGAAATCGTCAAAATGTGCTGGCACGTTTTGACAAGATTTCCCAAGGCGCGCGAACAAAGAACAACGCGCAAACACCGGCGCCCGCCCGCCTAAGAGGGCATATTCTGCCGGGTGGCACTCGGCCAATCCGGCGAGAATTGCCGCGGGCGACGGTTAGGCGTAGACCCGCCCCTCTTTTGAGTGCCGAGAGGCACCGGCAGAGCGAAAGCGGAGCCGCAGTAGGCGGACACGGGGCGGAGAACTGGGGCGAACTTGGGGCCGAGCTTGAGGGCGAGTCGGAGCCAGCGTGGCCGGAAACGAGCATCGCGAAGTTGCAGGCCTACGCCGGGGGTGGCTCCGGCCCGCGCGGTTCTGCGAACCGCAGGGTCTCGACCCTGTTTTTGTTCGCGCGGTTTAGTTTTGAGGGGACTGTTCCTTTTGTTCACAAAAGGAACAAAAAAAACTTTAGACGGATGCTGACGCATCCTCAAGCTGCCGATGGCACAAAGAACAGATAAACAAAATTATGCGATATATGAAACCGGAAGAAATCGACTGGAATAACCTCAAATTCGGATACACCCGAACCCCTGTGAACGTGCGATGCTACTGCCGAGACGGGCAATGGGGAGAGATCGAAGAACACGCCGAAGAGACTGTAACGATGCACATGGCCGCAACGGCGCTCCACTACGGGCAAACCGCTTTCGAAGGGCTGAAGGCGTTTCGCTGCCCGGACGGGAAGGTGCGGGTGTTCCGGATGGACGAAAACGCCCGGCGGATGCAGAGCTCCGCGGAATACCTGCGGATGGGGGTGCCGAGTGTCGAACTGTTCTGCGAAATGGTCACCCGCGTCGTGACTTTGAACAAGGAGTATATTCCGCCTTACGAGTCGGGCGGGTCGCTCTATATCCGACCGGTGATCGTCGGATCGGGGCCGCAGTTAGGGGTGAAGCCGGCCGGCGAGACGCTGCTGCTGATGTTCGTGAGCCCGGTGGGGCCGTACTACAGCGGGGGGATGAAGGGGATCAGCGCGATTATCGACCGGACGCACGACCGCGCGGCGCCGTTCGGAACGGGACATACCAAGGCGGGGGGAAATTACGGTGCGAGCCTTACTTCGGCGCTCGAAGGACACGAAAAGGGATATGACAGCGTGCTGTATCTCGATCCGGCACAGCATCGCTACATCGACGAGTGCGGGGCGGCGAACTTCTTCGGAATCCGGGTCGACGCGGCGGAGGAGGGCGGGCGGGCGCATTATATTACGCCGGCGTCGCACTCGATTCTGCCTTCCATTACGAACAAGAGTCTGCGGCAAATTGCAGCGGATTTCGGCATGGAGGTCGAAGCGCGGCAGGTGGAGCTCGACGAACTCAATACGTTCAGCGAGGCGGGCTGCTGCGGGACGGCGGCGGTGATTACGCCGGTCTCGACGATCTTCGACCCGGCGGACGGCAAAACCTATCGCTTTGGCGAGGGGGTGGGACTGTGGAGCAAGAAGCTGTACGACGAACTGGTGGCGATCCAGCACGGAGAGGTGGAGGATCGGCATGGGTGGAATACGGTGCTGGATTTATAGGCGATTTCGGCATAAAGGATTGTATATGCGAAGGGGCGGCTCCACCATCAGTGGAACCGCCCCCTCTTCATATACAAGCGGGAACTAAAATTCCGCATTCTTCGGCGTCCGCGGGAACGGAATCACGTCCCGGATGTTGGTCATCCCGGTCACGAAGAGTACCAGACGCTCGAAACCCAGTCCGAAACCGCTGTGCGGCGCGCTCCCGAAACGACGGGTGTCCAGATACCACTGCATCGAGTCGGTCGGCACGCCCATCTCTTCCATCCGGGCCACTAACTTGCCGTAGTCGGCCTCGCGTTCCGACCCGCCGATAATCTCGCCGATCTTCGGAAAGAGCACGTCCATCCCACGAACTGTCCGCCCGTCCTCGTTCTGCTTCATATAGAAGGCCTTGATCTCTTTCGGATAGTCGGTCATAATCACCGGCCGTTTGAAATGCTGTTCCACGAGGTAGCGTTCATGCTCGGCCGCCAAATCGGCCCCCCAGAAGACCGGGAACTCGAATTTCACCCCTTTCGCGTCCCGTGCCTCTTCCAGTATCCGGACCCCCTCGGTGTAGGTGAGCCGCACGAAGTCGTTGGCGGTCACGAACCGCAGCCGCTCGGTCAGCTCCTTGTCGTACATCTTTTCGAGGAAGGCGAGGTCGTCGGCGCAATGCTCCAGCGCATAGTTCACCAGATATTTGATGAAGTCTTCGGCCAGATTCATGTTGTCTTCGATCTCGTAGAAGGCCATCTCGGGCTCGACCATCCAGAACTCGGCCAGGTGCCGAGGGGTGTTGGAATTCTCGGCCCGGAAGGTCGGCCCGAAGGTATAGATCTGTCCCAGGGCCATCGCGGCCAGCTCTCCTTCGAGCTGTCCGGAGACGGTCAGGTTGGTGGGACGGCCGAAGAAGTCTTCGCTGAAATCGCTCTCGCCCGGCGCCAGCGTGGTCACGCGGAACATTGCGCCCGCCCCTTCGGCATCGGAGGCGGTGATCAGGGGCGAGTTCCAATAGTAGAATCCCCGGTCGTTGAAATATTTGTGGATGGCATAAGCCATGGCGTGACGGATCCGGAACACGGCGCCGAAGGTATTGGTCCGCGGACGCAGGTGGGCGATCTCGCGCAGAAATTCGAGGGTGTGCCCCTTTTTCTGCAACGGATAGCTGTCGGGATCTGCCGTTCCGTAGATTTCGATCTGCCGGGCCTGAATCTCGACGGGCTGGCCCGAGGCGGGCGAGTCGACAAGCGTGCCGGTCACTTTCAAACAAGCGCCGGTGGTGATCTCTTTGAGCAAGGCTTCGTCGAAGGCGGCGGTGTCGGCCACGACCTGTATATTATGAATAGTCGAGCCGTCGTTCAGGGCGATGAAGGCGACGTTCTTGTTCCCGCGCTTGGTGCGTACCCATCCTTTGGCCACGACTTCGACGTTCCGCTCGCCGGAGGCGAGCAACTCTGCTATTCTCATGGTTCGTACTGTATTATTTTAGACTTCCGTGTGAAAGGCGAAGATATGCAAAATTTCCGTATCTTCGTCAGGCGCCGGGCGGGTTTCGAACGACGGCGCGAGTCGGAATATGCAATTCAAAGATATTATCGGTCAGGAAGAGGTCAAACGACGGCTGCGCGAAACGGTGCGGCAGGGGAGGATCAGCCATGCGCTGCTCTTCACGGGGGCCGAGGGGACGGGGGCGTTGCCGCTGGCGCTGGCTTACGCCCAGTATGTGAACTGCCGCAACCGGACGGAGGAGGATTCGTGCGGGGAGTGTCCGGAGTGTTACCGCATGCAGCGGTTGGAGCATCCGGACTGCCACTATATCTACCCGGTGAATGCGTCGAAGGAGGCGGTGGCGACGGGGCGGGCGGACGAAAAACCGCGGAGCGAGCAGTTCGTGCACCTCTGGCGGCAGATGATTCCGGAGACGGGGGGCTATCTGACGGAGCAGGAGTGGTATGCGCGGCTGGGGATCGAGAATCAGCAGGGGATCATCAACAAGAGCGACGCGAACGAGCTGGTGCGACAGATGGGGTTCAAGGCGTTCGAGGGGGGATACAAGACGGTGGTCGTCTGGCTGCCGGAGCGGCTGCACGAGACGGCGGCCAATACGCTGCTGAAGCTGGTGGAGGAGCCGCCGGAACGGACGCTCTTCCTGTTCGTGAGCGTGGAGCCGGAGAAGATCATCGCGACGATCCGGTCGAGGACGCAGACGGTGGCGCTGGCGGGGGTGGCGGACGATCTGATCGCCCGGGAGTTGGTGGCTCGCCGGGGGATCACGGCGGAAGGGGCGGAGCAGGCGGCTTATCTGGCGCAGGGGAGCTGGGGGGCGGCGGTACGGCTGGCGACGGGGACGGAGGGGGCGGAAGGCGGTACGGCGGAGCATGGGGAGCGGTTCATTCGGTTGATGCGGCTGTGTTACCAGCAGAAGTACCTGGATCTGTTCAGCTGGGCGGAGGAGATGGCGCCGTTGGGGCGGGAGGTGCAAAAGCAGTTCTGCATAGCGGGGTTGGAGTTGCTGCGGGCGTGTTACCTGACGGGGATCGGTCTCCAGAGGCTGGCTTATACGAATCCGGCGCAGGAGCGGTTTTGTCAAAATTTCGCGCCGTATGTCTCGCATGCGACGGTCGAGGAGTTCGTGAGGGAGTTCGAACTGCTGTTGGGGCATATCCGCCAGAATGGCAATGCGCGTATCCTCTTCACGCATTTCGCGATGAGTATCTGCAAAATCATCGGGACGGCGAGGGCGGCGCTCAAGTAGCCGACGGGGAGGCGGGGGATGTCGGGCGAAACGGCCCCGGGCTACCGCGGGCATGCGTCGGGCGGGCTGAGCTATGTCTGTAGCCATGGTTACGTCTGGTCTGCTGCTGTCTGCGAGGCGAATGGCATGAACCTGAGTTTCAACGTAACGGGGGTCAATGCTTCCAGCCTGTATGGTCGGGCTGTCGGTTTTCTGTTGCGTTGCCTCTCGGAATAAACGCGCCCACAGGGCGTTTTGATGGCTGTGTCTACCCCAAAAGGGAGGCCGAGGCGGCCTGCTTTTAAATGCCGAACAGCGCGCCCCGGGCTTCCGCAGCTACGCCTCGGGCATACCGGTGAGCGTCGGCCAGGCCGGTTACAGTTGGGCTTCTACTGTCAGCGGAACCAATGGCATGCACTTGAGTTTCCACGTGACATACCTCTATCCCGGCAGCTCGCTCAACCGTGCCTACGGTTTTCAGTTGCGTTGCCTCTCGGAATAAACGCCGCGTGCCCGCGGTGGGCAATGGGCGGGAGCTGCCCCATATAGCCGAACTTTGTGCGGACGGACGCCCGAGAGGTACAGCAACTCTCAACGCGAAGCGGCGTGTTGCGGGCCTCCCGGTGGGAGGCGTCCGGCCCGCGCGACTCTGCGAGTCGCAGAAGCACAGCCCAACCCACGGCCCAAAGCACTGCCCCGTATCCGCCTCACTGCGGCTCCGCTGTCGCTCTGCCGGTGCCGCTCGGCACTCGAAAGATGGGTGTGTCTACTCCTAAACGTCGCCCGCGACAATTCTTCCGGATTGGCCGAGTGCCAACCGGCAGAATATGCCCTTTCAGACGGGCGGGCGACGGAGTTTTTGTGAGTGAGCAATTTTTTCGCGCGCCTGCGCGATTCATCCATATTCGGCTACCGCCGAAATAGTTGAATCGCTCTTTTAGGCGGGGCGCGCGGTTGCTTTGAAGTAATAAAGGCCGCCCGCCGTGGCGCAAACGCGTCCGCCGGGCGGGCGCACCCTTCGGGTGGTTTAATGGCAGCCTCTACCCCTGTTCTTTGTCCGCGCGCTGGCGGAAATCTTATTCAAACGCGAACTACGCGTTTGAATGATTTCCTTATCCAGCAGTCGCGCGCGGGTCGAGCTTTGGCCCGCCTCGAACTGTTCCTTTTGGCTTCGCGTTGCCTTCGGCTTCCTCGTGCTGCCTCGGCAAATCCCGCAAGCGGTCTCTGCTCTCGGTACGCTACTCGGTTCCTCCTCGCCGCTCGGCAATTTGCAAACTGCGTTTGCATTGCTCTCGCTGGCAGCGCAAAAGGAACCGAAAAAACTTTAGACGGATGCTTCGCATCCTAAAGCTGCCGACGACCTTAACCAATGCAGGCAGCCTCGGCCCCCACCTCTTTCCCACGCGGGAGAACTTTGATTTACGCTGAAAAACAACCTGAATATGAAAGGAATATACGCTGTCTTGCTTTTAGTCGTCTCGAACTCCTTCATGACGCTCGCCTGGTACGGACAACTCCGATTCAAATTTTTCCAGGGGCTGCCTCTCTGGGGAATCATCTGCATCAGCTGGTGCATCGCGCTGGTCGAATACATGTTCATGATCCCGGCCAACCGGATCGGATTCCAGGGAATGGGAGGGCCGTTCAGCCTGCTGCAACTCCGTGTCATTCAGGAGGTCGTCAGTCTGGTCGTCTTCGCTCTCTTCACCACCCTCTTCTTCAAAAACGAGGCGCTCAGGCTGAACCACCTGTTCGGTGCGATGTTTTTGGTGCTGGCCGTCTATTTTATGTTCAAGAAGTGAGGCGGCGCGGAGGGAAAAGTTTATATTTGCAGTCGGACTTATCTCAAAACAGAGCATACTTATGACGAGAAAACAGATACTTGCGCTGACTGTCGCAGCCGGATTGCTGGTCGGTTGCTCGGGCAGCGGGGTGACGATCCGAGGCGAAATCGCCGAAGGCGGAAAGAAACGGACGATCGTCGTCGAACGGATCGTTCCGGCAGGGGCACGGTTCGTCGATTCGGTGCGGACGGATCGGCATGGAAAATTCAACCTCTTTCTGGAACAGACGTCGAGCACGCCGGAGTTCTACTCGTTGCGGATTGCGGGCGGAGGCAGCATTCCGTTGCTGACGGAGGCGGCCGAAAAAGTCGTCCTGCGGATCGCGGATAGCACGGGGGCGGTGTACGAGGTGTCGGGATCGGAGGGGTCGGCGCTCGTGCAGGAGGCCAACGGCATTTTGCAGGAGACGGATCCGATCGCGCGCAAACAGGCGGCGGCGATATTCATTTCGCAACATACGGGCTCGCTGGCGGCGATCGTGCCGCTTTACCAAATTGCGACGGACGGGTCGTTCCTCTTCACGGATGATGCGACGGACGTGGTCTACTTCCGGATGGTAAGCGACTCGCTGAATGCCCGGTATCCGGGGTCGCCGTATGCGCAGGCGCTGGCGGCGGATGTGCAGAGTTTCGACAATGTGGCGACGGCGGGACGGATGGTCGAAGCGAATCGGGACAACGTGGTCTCGTTTCCGGACTTGGACATGCCGGATGTCTTGGGAAAGAGACGGAAGTTGTCGGAGTTGACGGGAAAGGTGATTTTGCTTTCGTTCACGGCGTCGAACCTGCCGGAATTGAAAATTCTAAACCGGGAGCTGGCGGAGGTCTACGAGAAATATGCGGCGCAGGGGTTCGAGGTCTATCAGGTGTCGCTGGACGCGAACAAGGCGCAATGGATCGGGAGTGTGGCGGAACAACGGTTGCCGTGGATTTCGGTATGCGACTTGCGGGGAGGGGACTCGCCGGCGGTGAAGCTTTATAATGTCCAAAAAATCCCGGCGAATTTCCTGATCGACCGCGAGGGAAACATCGTCCGGCGCAATGTGGCTTCGACGGGGATCGAGGGGGCGGTCAAGGAGTTGTTATAATCGAATTTCCGACTCTTTTTTGCATGCTCGGCCGGGAGGAATCCTATGGATTCCTCCCGGCTTCGTTTTTCGATCTCTCTCCGCCCCGGGCTACCGCACTACCACCACTGCTTCGGCATGGAGCATTGGCAACGAGGGCTCTGTTCGATCAGCTTCAGCAAACGGCATCGCCAGCGTCTATCTGCGCTTCGCCGTCAATGCTGTTCAACCCTGTTTCGCAGACTGCCGTGCCTACGGTTTTCCGTTACGTTGCCTCTCGGAATAAACGGGGCAGGCCCACGGTGGGCAAAGGGCTGGAGCTACCCTATTCGGACTTGACAGCGGGTCGGACGCCCGGGGTAACCGCAATTTTCGACGCGAAGCGACGTATTGCGGGCCTCCCGATGGGAGGCTTCGGCCCGCGCGACCCTTTAGGGTCGCAGAAGCAGTGCCTTGTTCGCCGTCCCATTCTGCGAGGTTCGTCCTCGGCACGCCCTCCTCGCGCCGCTAATGCGTCGCTCTCGCCGAGGACGGCGATTCCTCACGGAATCGCGCTATTCGCTCTCGGTTTAAGCGGGTCGAAGCCTGCAGGCCTAAAAGCAACGCCAGTTGCAGGCCTCCGCTGCGGGAGGCTTCGGTACGAGCGACCCTACGGGTCGCAAAAGCTCGGCCCAAATTCCGGCAACAGCACCCAATCCATCGCCCAAAGCTCCCCCCATGTTCAGCCCAACGCGGCGCGAAAAACAGACACGGGCCAAAGCACTGCCCAATTCTCCGCCCCGTATCCGCCTCACTGCGGCTCCGCTTTCGCTCCGCCGCGTTTGCCGTCGCCCGCTGGGATTTCATCTCGATTTTGCTCACCGCAAAACGAGTGAAATCCCCTTTTAGGCGGGCGGGCGACGGAATTTTTGCGCAGTTCTCTGTCCGCGCGCTGGCGGAAATCTTATTCAAACGCGAAACACGCGTTTGAATGATTTCCTACTTCAGCGGTCGCGCGCGGGAGAACTTTGTCCCGCCTGAAACTGCCCTGCGCGGGCAGCGTCCGGATGACCCCGGCGGGACGGAGCGATACTGCGATCGCTTAACCTGTTCGGCCCAGTTCTTCGATGCACGCCTTGCGCGATTTAACTATTTCGGCTCATCGCCGAAATAGTTAAATCGCTTCTTTAGGCGGGGCGCGCGGTTATTTTTAAGTAATAAAGGCCGCCCGGCGGGCGCACCCTTCGGATGATTTAATGGCCGCATCTACCCCCGTTCTTTGTCCGCGCGCTGGCGGAAATCTTATTCAAACGCGCATCACGCGTTTGAATGATTTCCTTTTCCAGCAGTCGCGCGCGGATAGGCTTTGAACCGCCTCGAACTGTTCCTTTTGGCTTCGCGTTGCCTTCGGCTTCCTCGTGCTACCTCGGCAAAGCCCGCAAGCGGTCTCTGCCCTCGGTACGCTACTCGGTTCCTCCTCGCCGCTCGGCAATTTGCAAACTATGTTTGCATTGCTCTCGCTGGCAGCGTCGGTTGTGAACAAAAAGAACCAAAAAAACTTTAGAGCGCATCCCTACGGGATGCTATGGCCGGGTCTAACCGCACGCGCAAAACCGTAGCAGACTCTACCCTAGTCTCCGTCTACCCACAGAATCCCCCAAAACATCGTTACAGCCGCCTATAAACAAAAGCCGCCGCCGCGACAGAGCGCGGTGGCGGCATAGTCTGAAAAAGGCCCAAAAACCGTTACGCCTTAATAAAACCTTTCGCCAACAGATACTGCGCGATCTGAACCGCGTTCGTCGCAGCACCTTTCCGAAGGTTGTCCGCCACGACCCACATGTTCATCGCCCGAGGGTTCGAGATGTCCCGACGCAGGCGTCCCACGAACACTTCGTCGTGGTGCTGGGCCGTCACCGCCATCGGGTACTCCGACCGCTCGGGACAGTCCACCACCGCAAGCCCCGGGGTCTGTTCGAGCAGCGCGCGAACCTCTTCGATGGTAAAGTCCTTCACCGTCTCGACGTTGATCGACTCGGAGTGGCCCCCCACAACCGGCACCCGGATCGCTGTCGGAGAGACCAGAATCGAATCGTCGCCGAAAATCTTGTGGGTCTCGTTGACCAGCTTCATCTCTTCCTTCGTATAGCCGTTTTCGGTGAACGAGTCGCACTGCGGGATGCAGTTGCGGTCGATCACGTGCGGATAGATCATCGGGCCGTCCATCACTCCGTTCCGTTCGTTCTCCATCTGGGTCACCGCCCGCATCCCCGTGCCCGTAATCGCCTGATAGGTCGAAACCACGATCCGGCGAATCCCATACGTCCGGTAGATCGGAGCCAGGGCCATCAGCATCTGGATCGTCGAACAGTTCGGGTTGGCGATAATGCGGTCTTCGGGGGTCAGGACGTCGGCGTTGATCTCGGGAATCACCAGCTTTTTGGTCGGATCCATCCGCCAGGCCGAGCTGTTGTCCACCACATAGCACCCCGCCTCGGCGAACCGGGGAGCCCAGTCCAGCGAAACCTGGCCGCCGGCCGAGAAGATCGCCAGCGCGGGCTTCATCTCCAGCCCTGTCTGAGGAGTCACGACCGTCCACTCGCGACCGCCGAACGAGACCTTTTTACCCGCCGAACGCTCCGAGGCGATCGGAATCAGCTCCGTGACCGGAAAATTGCGCTCTGCAAGCACCGCCAACATGCGTCCGCCCACCAGACCGGTGGCGCCGAATACTGCTACTTTCATATCTGTGTGTCTTTGTTTTCGTTCCGATTGAAAGTCCGTCCGAAGTCCGGACGGAGCGACAAAGGTACGTTTTTTCGGGTCGGGTCGGCACGAAAAAGGGACGTTTGTTGAATTCTTAACATATTTATCCGAAATCGATTATTTTCCCGTCGCGCCGGAAGCAAATAGTTCCTTATCTTTGCATGCGGGCGTGTGGCGGAGGCGCGCCCGATCATCCATTCAATCGCTATGTCGAAAACTGCGCTCATCACGGGAGTCACGGGGCAGGACGGCGCCTATCTGGCCGAGTTCCTGCTCCGGAAAGGATATGTCGTACACGGAATCAAGCGGCGCGCTTCGTCGTTCAACACCGAACGGATCGACCACCTCTACGAAGACCCGCACGTGGACGGACAGCGGTTCGTGCTCCACTACGGGGACATGACCGACTCGCTGAACCTCACGAAGATCATTCAGGAGGTGCAGCCCGACGAGATCTACAACCTCGCGGCGATGAGCCACGTCAAGGTCAGTTTCGACACGCCGGAATACACGGCCAACGCCGACGGGATCGGCACCCTGAGGCTGCTGGAGGCAATCCGGCTGCTGGGCCTGACGGAGAAGACGCGCATTTATCAGGCCTCCACGTCGGAGCTCTACGGGCTGGTGCAGGAGGTGCCGCAGTCGGAAAAGACGCCGTTCTATCCGCGCAGTCCTTACGCGTGTGCCAAGCTCTACGCCTACTGGATCACGGTCAACTACCGTGAGGCCTATGGGATGCACGCCTCGAACGGGATTCTCTTCAACCACGAATCGCCGGTGCGGGGCGAGACGTTCGTGACGCGCAAGATCACGCGGGCGGCGGCGCGCATCGCGCTGGGGATGCAGGAGCAGACCTATCTGGGCAACCTCGGCTCGACTCGCGACTGGGGGCACGCCAAGGACTACGTGGAGGCGATGTGGCTGATTCTGCAACAGCCGAGGCCGGACGACTATGTGATCGCCACGGGGGTGACGACTTCGATCCGGGAGTTCCTGCGGATGACGTTCGCCGAACTGGGGATCACGGTCGAGTTCTCGGGCGAGGGGATCGACGAGGTGGGGACGATCGCGGCAGTGGATGCGGCTAAATTTACCGAAGCGGTGGGCGAAGAATACCTGGCGGCGATCGAACGGCGGATCGGCTCGCGGGTGGCGAGCGTAGACCCGCGCTACTTCCGGCCGACGGAGGTGGAGGCTTTGATCGGGGACGCGACCAAATCGCGCACGGTGCTGGGCTGGACGCCGAAGTACGACTTGCCGGCGTTGGTGGCGGATATGGTGGAGTCGGACATCCGGCTCTTCAAACGCGATGCCTATCTGCGGGCAGGGGGATTCACCGTAAACAGCTATTTCGAATAACCAAACTCTCATACATCATCTTTCATGAAATCGATTCTTACCGTTTGTACGGCGGTGCTGGCGATGAACTTCGTTTCGGCATCGGACGCTCCGAAAGCGAAGAAACAGAAGACGCAAAAGGCCGATACGGCTTACGTGTTCACGGACGTGACGGTGGTGCCGGTCACGCCGATCGACAACCAGAGCAGCTCGGGCACCTGCTGGAGCTTCGCCGGGACGGGGCTTTTGGAAAGCGAGGCGCTGCGGCAGGGGAAAGACACGCTCGACCTGTCGGAGATGTGGATCGTGCGGCACACTTACCTGGACAAGGCGATCAAATACGCCCGCACGCACGGGACGTCGGCTTTCTCGGCGGGGGCCAATACGCACGACGTGCTGACCATCCTGCGCAACCACGGCATCGTGCCGCAGGAGGCTTACGCCGGACTGCGGTACAGCAGGGACAGCGTGCACCGGCACGGTGAGCTGGATGCGGTGCTGGCGGGGTATATGGCGGCGGTGATCAAGGCGCCGAATCGGTCGTTGTCGCCGGTGTGGCAGGAGGGGCTGAACGGCATTCTGGACGCCTACCTGGGCGAATGCCCCGAGAAATTCGTCTATAAGGGCAGGGAGTATACGCCGAAGTCGTTCGCCGAGGCGATGGGGATTCGGGCGGACGATTTCGTGTCGTTCACCTCGTTCACCCACCATCCGTTCTACACGCGGTTCGCGGTCGAAATTCCGGACAACTGGGCGTGGGAACCGGCGGCCAATGTGCCGGTGGACGACCTGATCCGGATCATCGACACGGCGCTGGCGCAGGGCTATGCGGTGAACTGGTCGGCGGACGTGAGCGAAAAGGGGTTCCGCTACAACGAGGGCTTCGCGATCGTGCCGGTGGACAAGCCGGAACAGGTGGCGGGGTCGGATATGGCGCACTGGACGGGGCTCACCAAAGAGCAGCTGGCCAAGATGTCGCGCCGGATCACGGGGCCGATGCCGGAAAAGACCATCACGCAGGAGATGCGTCAGGAGGCGTTCGACAACTACGAAACGACGGACGACCACGGGATGGTTATTGTCGGGACGGCGCACGACCAGTGGGGCAATAAGTTCTATAAGGTCAAAAACTCGTGGGGCGAGACGGGCAAGTACAAGGGATTCTTCTATGTTTCGGAACCTTACGTGCGGTACAAGACGATGAACATCATGGTCAATCGCGCGGCGGTGCCGGAGGAGATCGCCGGACGGTTCGACCGGTTGTAGTATGTCGGTCGTGTGCCGGGAAAGGCGCGGCCGATCATTTCGGAACGGGGGAGTGTGGCGCTCTCCCGTTTTTGTCTTCCGGCCGACGCATTCTGGCACGCCGATTGCCGGAGGATCTTTTCCGATCCGACCGACCGGGAGGATGTAACTTCGGGCCGTTTCGCACGTCAAAGAAGTAAAACGCAACTACCGCTATGAAAAAATACCTCATACCGCTGCTTCTGGCCGGATGGACGGCAGGCAGCGTCGCGGCGCAGAACGCAGGCTACGTAGACGATCTCTACCGCGGTTCGACGCGGGCGAGCCGGGCGGAGCAACAGCAGCTCCGCGAGAACCGCCGGGCGGCCCGGATCGCGGAGTCCGAACGGAGGCAGGCGCAACAGATGCCGGCCCAGTGGACGCCGAACCGGCCGTCTCAGCCTGCGGCGCCGACGACTGCCGCGGCGCAGGGAACGCAACGGGACGAACTGGTCACGTCGTTCGACGACGCGCTGCAACGCCGGATTTCGGCCTATCGCAACTACCGCGAGATGGACGACGACTATTGGAAGCTGATGGAGGGCTTCCACCGGACGCTCTCGGGCCGGTACGATCCGGATCTCTACAACGTGATCACGTTCGGTAACGACATGTGGGTCGAACCGACCTACATCACCGCCCTCTTCGACGGGAGCGACCCCTCTGCGCGGCTGCGCACCAAGGAGCTCTGGGACGACGACCGCAGCGGCCGGAGCAATGTGAACATCACGCTGAACGTCTCGGCGGGGAGCGGATGGGCAGATCCGTGGAACGCTTACTGGTATTCGCCGTGGAGTCGGCCGTGGCGGTGGAACTCCTATTATTACGGCACGTGGGGCGGCCCTTACTGGAGCTGGAGTTGGAACTGGGGGCCTTCTTGGAGCTGGGGGCCTTCTTGGAGCTGGGGCCCGTCATGGAGTTGGGGACCCGGCTGGGGACCCTCCTGGGGTTGGGGCCCGGGATGGGGGCCTGCCTGGGGGCCGGGTTACTATCCGCCGCCCGCTTGGGGCGGGCCCGGCGGGGGCAGACCGAGACCGATCTACTGGGGAGACGGCCGACCGGCCGGAAGACCGACCTATCGGCCGGGTAACGGGCCGAACGGAGCGGGGGGCAGGCCGACCTACTCGGGCGGCTATCGCCGCAACGACAACGGTACGGGCGTAACGATCAATCAAGGCGGCGGTACACGGCGGCCGGCAACGACGGGCACTCCGGCGGCGACGATCCGACCGGGCGGCAGCAACAACCAGTACACGCCGCAAGGCACGACCCGACCGGGCGTGAACGGCAACGACGGTTACCGGAGACCGGTGAATACGGATCGTTCGTACCGGCGCGAAGTCCGTCCGAACACGACACCGGCCGAGCGGCCGCAACGCTCGGTGCAACGCTCCGAACCGACCCGGACGCCGGCGGTATCGCCGTCGCGACCGGCGGGCGGCAGCTACGGCGGAAGCGGCTCGGGCGGAGGAGGAGGCTACCGGCGACGGTAACCCGACCGAAACGAGCGCCGGTCATCACAACCTGACGTATCAACTAACGGACATGATAAGACGATGAAAAGGAATCTCATACTCTCCGCCTGTCTGACGGCGGGCGCGCTGGCGACCGTATCGGCGGCCCGGGCGCAGGGGCCCGAAGAGCTGCTCCTCTTTTCGCGCCAGAACTTCGGACTGGCCACCGCCCGGACGGCGGGGATGGGAGGGGCTTTCACCTCGCTGGGGGCCGACGGGGCCTCGATGAGCCTCAACCCGGCGGGGATGGCGATGTACAGCCGAAGCGAGCTGGCATTGAGCCCCGGGCTCCGGATATCGGCACAGAAGGCCGACTACCGAACGCCGAACGGGAATCTGGACAAGCACCTCAACCGGGTAAAGGCCAATATCGGGAACTTCTCGATGGTCTATGCGGGGAACAACTTCGCGATCGGTTTCGGGATGAACCGTCTGGCTGACTTCAACGGTCGAAGCCGGGCGATCAGCTTCGACGACCGGACGGCGCTGGGCGAGGGGTTCTCGATCGGCGACATGTTCGTCGAACAGCTCTACGGCATCCCGGCTTCGACGATCGGGGCGCCGGAAAAGGACATCTACAAAGCTTTCTACGACTATCCGCCGGCTTTGTGGGGAGCGATCATGGGCTATCAGGCGGGGCTCTTCGACCCGGTGGCGGGTACGGGGGGAGACGGGCAACCGCCGCAGCAATACACCACCCGGGGGATGATTCAGGAGGGAACGCTGCTCTTTCCGGAGTGGTATCGCCGGACGGCGGGGGCGATCAACGAATATACGATCAGCGGGGGGTATAATTTCAAGGACATCTTCTACATCGGGGCGACGCTGGGGATTCAGGACATCTACTACAGCCGCGTGGACACCTACTCGGAGATCACTTCGGCGAATAACGTGGGGCTGCTCTCGACTTACTACAACCAGGCTTACGACCTGTCGGGCGTGGGGGTCAACCTGAAGGTGGGGGCGACGGTGAGGCCGGTGCCGTGGCTGCGGATCGGGGTGGCTTACCACTCGCCGACGTGGATCGGCATGACGGACGAATATGCGGCGGACATGACGGTCAATTACACCCATTCGATCGGGGGCTACGACTACGGTTTCAGCGATACGCCGATCCAGCGGCAGGAGTATCGCATGCGGACGCCGTCGCGGCTGATGGCGGGGGTCTCGGCGACGATCGGGACGGTGGGGATCGTGAGTGTGGATTACGAACGGACGTGGTATCAGCACATGAAGTACACGTCGGATGACTATCGGGACATCAACACGGGGATCGGGGAGACCTACGGGCCGACGGATGTGATCCGGGCGGGGGTGGAGTTCCAGCCGGCGCGGTCGCTCTTCCTGCGGGCGGGGTACGGCTACAGCACGTCGGTCTATCGGGACGATGCCTATGCTTCGTTCGGCGAGTATCAGCAGATTTCGGGCGGGATCGGTTTCCGGAACCGGTCGGTGAGCGTCGATCTGGCTTACGTCTACGGCAAGGCGAACGGGATGCCGTACAAACCGTTCGACTACACGTCGGAAGACGGCTATCGGGTGGCTACGGAGGGGACGATCTACACGAAGGAGCGGTATCACAATGTGATTCTGACGATGGCGTTCCGGTTCTGAGGGTCGGGGATTTAAGAGGCTTGCACGCTGCACATTTTCCACGGGGGACTCACCGCGAGTCCCCCTTTTTATTGCCGCCGGCGGAACTATTATTTTCGAATTATTTTAGAAATAAATATTGCCGATTTCGATTCTTTTGAATTGTATTTGAAGTGTGATTTCTCTGAAAACCTTCGGAAAGACACGCTTTTTATTTACCTTTAATTTTTGAAGTCATGAAGAAAATGACCAAAATTCTGCTGGCCGCCGGCGGCGCAGCCCTGATTTGCGGCGGAGCCGTGATGACCTACCTGAAAGCACAAACCCAGCAACCGGAAATGTCGGATTTGACCCTCGCCAATCTGGAAGCGATGGCTTTGTCCATCGAAGACGGTGAAAATATCGGTGGAGCAGCACGGTGGATTGTGAAAATCATTGATCAATATGGGTCTAAAACCTGCAATCCAGGTGGTGCGGATTTCTGTACTTTTTAAAAGATAAAAATCGATATTGTAAAAGATTCCCTTACATTTGTAGGGGAATCTTTTTGTTCCAAAATTGACAAAAATAAAGATGAAACCTTTTTTCTTCAGCCTGTTCGGATTGATTCTCTTCGCCTGCGGCAGCAAGCCGCAGCAGACCGCCTCGGAACAGATCACCATCGACTTCGACGCCCCCGAGCCCACCCGGAAGATCGAGAAAGTCGTCCCGCTCGAAACGAACTCCGAATCGCTTTACGGTCGGTTCTTCCGGGTGAGGACGACCGACACCCGCATCTTCGTACAGGACATGCAACAGATTCTGGTCTTCGACGCGAACGGAAAATACCTCTCGAAAGTAGACCGCGTGGGCCACGGGCCGCAGGAATATATCACCATCTCTCATTTCTGGCCTTACAAAGACGAACTATACGTAGTGGCTGGTCGAAGCGAAAAAAATTCTGGTCTACTCTTTTTCCGGTCAATATTTGAGAAGTATCGACGTAGGTTTTCAGGAAGACGCCATAGCGGTCATGGAAGACTATATAGCCTCCCAGTCTACGTATAACGAAGCCGGGACACTGGTCGTTACCGACCGCGACGGGAAAATTCGGTATGAGACCATTGCCCCCATCCTGCCGATAACTACATTTACCATCAGCTCCCTTTTCCCGTTTACCGAAGCCAACGGACAACTCTATTATTTTCCGGATTTCGCCTCGGACATTTATACAGTCGGCCCCGACTCCTCAGACGTAAAACGCATCCACCTCGATTTCGGGCCGCATACTGTAACGGCGGAATATATCAGTACTCTGGGAGATTGGGACGACGTTGATCCGGACGAACAAATGGCCGCCGATTATAAAGTTTCTTTCCCGAACTTCAACCCGAGCAACCGTTGGTGGGGCATGACCTTCTCGCTGAGCGGTAAGGAATACACGTGGTACTACGATCCGGAGACCGGCGCCCAGCGCATTGCCGCAGCCGAAGGGACGATCGCCGTGAAGCCGATCGCCTGCGCCACCGAACACGGCTTCGTCGCCTCGGTGGAGGCCGCCCGTTTTCTGGAAGACCCGCAGTACGCCCCCTGGCGCGATAGCGTACAAGTCGACGAAAACGACAACGCCGTACTGATCTTCTATACCATCGAATAGCCCTCCCTCCCGCCCCACCTCCGCCGCTTTGCGATAGCGCACAGCGGCGGATTTTTGTTTATCTTTGCCCCATCAAGCACGAAACAACAGAGATATGGCAAAAGAGCTCAAAGACCTCACCTCGCGCCAGGAGGACTACAGCAAATGGTATAACGAATTAGTCGTCAAAGCCGGCCTCGCCGAGAACTCCGCCGTCCGCGGCTGCATGGTCATCAAACCCTACGGCTACGCCATCTGGGAGAAGATGCAGCGCGCCCTCGACGACATGTTCAAAGCCACCGGCCACGTCAACGCCTACTTCCCCCTCTTCATCCCCAAATCCTTCTTCTCCAAAGAAGCCCACCACGTCGAAGGATTCGCCAAAGAGTGCGCCGTCGTGACCCACTACCGGCTCAAGAACGACCCCGACGGGAAAGGCGTTATCGTCGACCCCGACGCCAAACTCGAAGAAGAACTCATCGTGCGTCCCACCTCCGAGACCATCATCTGGAACACCTATAAGAACTGGATCCAATCCTACCGCGACCTCCCCATCCTCTGCAACCAGTGGGCCAACGTCGTCCGTTGGGAGATGCGCACCCGCCTCTTCCTCCGCACCGCCGAATTCCTCTGGCAGGAAGGCCACACCGCCCACGCCACCAAAGAAGAAGCCATCGCCGAAGCCCGGAAAATGATCGGCGTCTACCGCGACTTCGCCGAACAATGGCTCGCCCTTCCCGTCATCGTAGGCCACAAGAGCGACAGCGAACGCTTCGCCGGCGCCGACGACACCCTCACCATCGAAGCCCTCATGCAAGACGGGAAAGCCCTCCAGAGCGGCACCTCCCACTTCCTCGGCCAGAACTTCGCCAAAGCCTTCGACGTCCAATTCGTCAACAAAGAAGGCAAAATGGACTACGTCTGGGCCACCTCCTGGGGCGTCTCCACCCGCCTGATGGGCGCCCTCATCATGGCCCACTCCGACAACAACGGCCTCGTACTCCCCCCCAAACTCGCCCCCATCCAAGTCGTCATGGTACCTATATATAAAGGACCCGACGAACTGCGCGCCATCGTCGACAAAATGGAACAAATCGCCGCCGAGCTGAAATCCAAAGGCATCAGCGTCAAGATCGACGACCGCGACAACGTGCGGAGCGGCTTCAAATTCGCCGAATACGAACTCAAAGGCGTCCCCGTGCGCCTCGCCATCGGCCCGCGCGACCTGGCGAATGGGACGGTGGAACTCGCCCGGCGCGACACCCTCACCAAAGAGAGCGTCCCCGCAGCAGGCATCGCCGACCGCATCGAAAAACTCCTCGCAGACATTCAGCAAGGGATCTACGACAAAGCCCTGAAATTCCGCGATTCCATGATTACCAAAGTGGACACCTACGACGAATTCAAACGCGTACTCGAAGAGAAAGGCGGCTTCCTCCTCGCCCACTGGGACGGCACCCCCGAAACCGAAGAGCAGATCAAAGCCGAGACCAAAGCCACCATCCGCTGCATCCCCGTCGACGCACCAGCGGAAGAGGGGACTTGTATCGTCAGCGGCAAACCCTCCCACCGGCGCGTCCTGTTCGCCAAAGCCTACTAATTTCCCTTATAGAATAGAGAAACCCCTCGCGGCCGGAAAAATTTTTCCGGCCGCATTTATTTGACAAACAGCAGAGTAGAGCAGTGCTCCAAGAAAAACGCAAAAATATTTCACAAAATATTTTGCGGAATACAAAAAAGCACATACCTTTGCATCCGCAATCGAGAAAAACAGGGGCGCCGGCGGGTGCGAGCGTAGGGAGTGTGAAAAAAAAGTTTTGGTCGATTGAAAAATTTGACATACCTTTGTAATCCCTTTTCGCCCGAACGGCGAAAACGGGACTTTGAAAAAGAAATATGAACCTTCGGGTTTCAGTTCTTTGAATTACTGTGAAAAGTTTAATGATAATTTGTAGTGTAGTACAATTTGTCAATTCCTGATTCCGGCGCCGCGAGGCGAACCGGAACGAGAAGAAATCGGTCGGGACACTCGAAAAATTGTTTTTTTTACAATGGAGAGTTTGATCCTGGCTCAGGATAAACGCTAGCGGCAGGCCTAACACATGCAAGTCGAGGGGCAGCATATAGATTGCTTGCAATCTATG